>JBFZDM010000347.1:0-3137 GCA_041307365.1 Chromatiaceae bacterium
TCAGGAGCCTGGACCTTCTCGACATAGTGGCGCATGCCTTCGCCGCGAGCGTAGTCGTAGGCCAGGTCGTACATATTGTACCACATGCTGTGAATGCCGGCCAGGGTGATGAACTGGTACTTGTAGCCCATCGCGGACAGCTCATCCTGGAACTTGGCGATGGTCTTGTCGTCCAGATTCTTCTTCCAGTTGAAGGAGGGCGAGCAGTTGTAGGCCAGCAGCTTGTTGGGGTTCTTGGCCAGGACGGCCTCGGCGAACTCGCGGGCGAAGCCCAGATCCGGGGTGCCCGTCTCGCACCACACCAGGTCGGCGTAGGGGGCATAGGCGACGCCGCGGCTGATGGCCTGCTCCAGGCCATTCTTGACGTTGTAGAGGCCCTCGGCGGTGCGGGTACCTATGAGGAAGGGCTGATCGTTGGGGTCGAAGTCGGAGGTCAGCAGGTTGGCCGCCTCGGCGTCGGTGCGGGCCAGCACCAGGGTGGGAACGCCGCAGGTGTCCGCCGCCAGACGCGCGGCGATGAGCTTCTGCACCGCTTCCTGGGTGGGTACCAGAACCTTCCCGCCCATGTGGCCGCACTTCTTGACGGCGGCCAACTGGTCTTCGTAGTGCACGCCGGCGGCGCCGGCGGCGATCATGTTCTTCATCAGCTCGAAGGCATTGAGCACGCCGCCGAAGCCCGCCTCCGCGTCCGCCACGATGGGCAGGAAGTGGTCGATGTAGCCTTCATCACCCGGGCCCATGCCGCGGCCCCACTGGATCTCGTCGGCGCGCTTGAAGGTGTTGTTGATGCGCCGGACCATGGTGGGCACCGAGTCATAGGCATAGAGGGACTGGTCCGGATACATGGTCTCGGAGGTGTTGCCGTCCGCCGCCACCTGCCAGCCGGACAGGTAGATGGCCTCGACCCCCGCCTTGGCCTGCTGCATGGCCTGGCCGGCGGTGATGGCGCCCATGCAGTTGACGTAACCTTTGCGAGCCCCGCCGCGGATCAGGTCCCACAGCTTCTCGGCGCCTTTGCGGGCATAGGTGAATTCGGGCTGCACCGAACCCCGCAGGCGGACCACGTCGGCGGCGCTGTAACCGCGTGTCACGTCCGTCCAGCGGGGGTTGGTGGCCCAATCCTGCTCCAGGGCCTGGATCTGTTGCTCACGGGTCATCATGGTCATGTTTACTCCACTCGATGGTAGGGCGCGTCAGGCGCGCATCTGGTTTTTGGAAAGGGCAGGGGGCCCCAGGTACTCCATGGGGGGCGCCCCGCTATGATTCAGAGGCCCGCGGTTTCGTCCAGGATACGGTAGGCGGGCAGGGTGAGGAATTCCTCGAAGCTGTCCTGGGTGACGATGTCACGCAGGAGCCGGGCCGCCCGGTCCAAGTGCCGGGCCGCCGGGTCGCCAGCCTCGCCCAGTTCGGCGCGGGCCAGATCAAGCTCGTCCGCCAGGGTCTGCTCGAACAGGGCCGGGGTGATCTTGCGGCCGTCGTCCAGGACCCCGCCGGGATAGCGGATCCACTGCCACAACTGGGCGCGGGCGATCTCGGCGGTGGCGGCGTCCTCCATGAGATTGTGGATCGGCACAGCCCCCCGTCCGCCCAGCCAGGCCGCCATGTAGCGCAGGCCGGCGGAGACATTGTTGCGCAGGCCGGCCTCGGTGATGGTGCCCTCCGGCAACTGGAGCAGGTCCGCGGCGGTGATGGTCAGATCGTCCAGGGTGCGGTCGAGCTGGTTGGGGCCGGGCATGTGCTGGTTGAAGACCGCCATGGCCACGGATACCAGGCCGGGGTGGGCCACCCAGGTGCCGTCGTGGCCGTCGCCGGCCTCGCGTTCCTTGTCGGCGCGCACCTTGGCGAAGGCGATCTCGTTGGCCGCCGGGTCGTTCTTGATGGGGATCTGGGCCGCCATGCCGCCCATGGCATGGGCGCCGCGGTGGTGGCAGGTCTTGATCAGCAGGCGCGAGTAGGAGCGCAGGAAGTGGACCAGCATGGTGACCTGGCCGCGTTCCGGCAGGCAGCGCTCCGGGTGGGCGTTGAAGCGCTTGATGAAGCTAAAGATGTAGTCCCAGCGGCCACAGTTGAGGCCGCAGATGTAGTCCCGCAGCTCGTAGAGGATCTCGTCCATCTCGAAGGCGGCGGTGATGGTCTCGATGAGCACGGTGCAACGGATGCTGCCGTGGGGCAGGCCCAGGCGCTCCTCGGCGTGGCTGAAGACGTCGTTCCATAGCCGGGCCTCCCGATGGCCCTCCAGCTTGGGGATGTAGAAGTAAGGGCCGCTGCCCCGGGCCAGCAGTTCCCTGGCGTTGTGGAAGAGATAAAGGCCGAAGTCGAAGAGGGCGCCGGACATGGGCTGGCCGTCCACCTCGATGTGCTTCTCCGGCAGGGCCCAGCCGCGGGGGCGGACGATGAGGGTCGCCAGCAGGTCGTTGAGCCGGTAGTCCTTGCCCTCGGGGCTGCGGAAGGTCAGAGTGCGGCGGATGGCCTGGTAGAGATTCTGCTGGCCCTCCAGGGTGGCGCTCCAGGTAGGGCCGTGGGCATCCTCAAAGTCGGCCATGAAGCATTTGGCGCCCGAGTTGAGGGCATTGATGACCATCTTGCGGTCAACCGGCCCGGTGATCTCCACCCGACGGTCCTGGAGATCGGCCGGGGCAGGGCGCACCCGCCAGTCCCCGGCGCGAATCTCGGCGGTGCTGGTCAGGAATTCCAGGGACTCGCCGGCGTCCAGACGGCGCTGACGGGCAACCCGCTCGGCCAGGAGTTCCCGGCGGCGCGGACCGAAGCGGCTCTCCAGGTCCACCAGGAAGTCGATTGCCTCGGGGGTGAGGACCTCCTGACAGGGGGAGGGTATGGGGGCAAGGATCTGGGCGGCTGACATGGGAGGTCTCCTGGGGAAGGTGCCGGAATTCTTTGGGCAGGGCTCTGGAGGCCCCTTGCTTTGTGCAGTGCAACAAACTGTAGTAAAAAGGTCAGGAAATAAAGTCCAAAATTTCAATATATAAGTTTGAGATTATCAATGGTGAGGTTCGGAAAAATCGGTTACACAAAAAAATAACCAAAATTTCTCTGAAATTAGTCGGGATAGTACCAGGCGCCTTTGCCGCTGGGCATCCCCACCAAGGTCGCCCATGGAAGATCCGTCCCGGATGCCA
>JBFZDM010000302.1:0-11840 GCA_041307365.1 Chromatiaceae bacterium
TATCGCACCCGGATCGACACCGACGCCTTCGCCCTTGACCTCAGCCTGCTCCCCCCCGGACCATCCATCCTCAATGGTCGCGAGGGGTTCAGCCAGAAGACACCTGACCCACGCCACGCAAGCTACTACTACAGCCGCCCTCAGCTCAGGGTGAGTGGCCGGGTACGCCTGGAGGGCAAGGACCGGCGGGTCAGTGGCCAGGCCTGGCTGGATCATGAATGGTCCAGCGAGATCCTGTCCGAGGAGGCCCGGGGCTGGGACTGGATCGGCATCAACCTGCATAATGGTGGCTCGCTCATGGCGTTCCGGATGCGCCATCGCGACGGCTCGGCCCTCTGGGCCGCGGGGACGCTCCGCGAAGGCGGCGCCATAGCCCGGCATCTGGCCCCCGCCCAGGTCCACTTCCAACCGGGACGCGAGTGGCAATCGCCCCGCACGGGCAGAACCTATCCGGTCGAGTGGGCGCTCGACATCGATGGCCGATCCTGGCATCTAGTTCCCCTGATGGACGATCAGGAACTTGACGGTCGCCGCTCCACCGGCATTGTTTACTGGGAAGGCGCGGTCCGCCTCATGGAGGCCGATCGCGAGATCGGACGGGGCTACCTCGAGATGACCGGTTATTGAGGAACCCCGAGCGACCAAGATGGCTATAGCCCTGAATTTGACACCCATATCCGCGTGCATGAAGCCGGCATTGGCATTGGCATCGGCTTATTCGCCTTGTCGCCTGTGCCCCTTTATTTTGGGGTACCGGCCGCCATCGTCGGGCACTCCACTGGCAGGGGAGAGCATTCCGGGGACATGATTCATCTGATCGAGACCTTGGGCGCCTGGCATTCGAGTGAGCGCGAGGCCGTCCTGAAAGGGGAACTGGAACGACTGGCTGCCGCTCGTCTGCCCTTGCAACAGGCCCTGGCGCGGGGCAGTCATGTAACGGCGGAGCCCTTCCGGGTCATGGTCCTGGCCACCGAGGAGGAGGATGATGGGTTGCGGGCGCGGGTCGGGGTCTTTTTTACCGGCATCATCAGCGGCTGCCAATGTGCGGATGATCCCACGCCCCTGGAGGGCTTTCCGGAGTATGCGGAGATCGAAGTCACGATCCAGCGCGAGACCGGGGTGGCGAAGATGCGCCTATTGGATTGACCGAGGCCTTACCATACCCTGGACTTTGCCGAGGCCCCTGGCGCCATGGCGCCCGGCCGGGACACTTCAGAACCCATCGAACATGGCTGAACCTGGCCTGTCCTGTTCTTGCCTGGCCTGACTGGGCTTCGAGGGGACATCAGGAGGTTTCCATGTCCTTCAATGCCCGTTTGCGAAAGACACGCATCTCCTTGACGGCCTGGATGTCGCCTTTCTTCTCGGCAACGGCGATGCCCTGGTCGAGGATGGCAATGGCCTCCTGCGGCCGGCCGGCGGCTTGCAGGGCCTTGCCGTGGAGCTTCCAGGCGGCGGAATAGCGGGGGTCGAGACGCGTCGCCGCGGCGAGGTGTGCTATGGCCCTTTCCAGTTCGCCTTGCTTGAGGTATTCATTGCCGAGGCTATAGCGCAGCAGGGCGGTATCCGGCCCCTTGGCGAGCAGGGCTTCCAAGTTGGCGGCGGTGATCATGGGTATCTCCCGAATGGACGATCCGTGATGCAAAAGAAGTGGGATCTAGCGGCCCGGCGGACAAGGGGGCTGGGTAAATTCAGGGCGCGATCCTCGCCCCGGCGGGGGGGCGGGGGAGACCTCCGCTCATGGCTTTGGCAGGCACTGGTCTGTCACCCCGCCACGTCGGTGCCTGATGGCTGGTGCCTGCGGGCGAGACTCGCCTGGTCCCAGGATGGCGCTCTCAAGCTGGATTACCGCCTGCGGGCACCGCGCCGGGCCCTGTCCATTCCGCCCCCGGCGGTCCCATCGCGCCAGGATGGGCTCTGGTGGCATAGCTGCTGCGAGGCCTTCATCGGCGTACCGGGCGAGACGGGGTACCGTGAGTTCAACTTCTCGCCCTCGGGTGAATGGGCGGTCTATGCCTTTGCCGATTATCGCGCGCCCTTGCCCCTGCCCCCCGTGGTTGGGGAGGATACCGCGCCCGGCATCAAATGCGAGCGCCGCCGCCACGAATGGCGCCTGCTTGCCCGCATTCCTTCCGACCTTCTGCCAACCCGCCAGCCCGGCCAGGCCCTGTCTCTGGGCCTGACGGCGGTGGTCGAGGACAAGGGAGGAGGTCTGACTTACTGGGCCCGGGGTCATCCGTGCCCCCGGCCGGATTTCCATCACCCCGGAGGGCGGGCGTTGACCCTGTCCCAGGGTGCCCTTATCCCGCCGGCCAGGCCTTGAGGTGCGAGCGGCTGGGTCCGAGCCGGTTTGGATTCCCCCGCGTCGCCACCAGATTCGCCCCATTCAACCTCAAGGGGGGTCATCATGCAGGACAAGCCCATCATTCGTACCGCCATTCCCAAGCGTCGCTATCAGGTCGGCGATCATGCCGCCACCCTGCTGGGGGAGATCGAGAGTGGGGACATGCGCTCCTTTCGGTACATCCTCGCCTTCGTCGCCCTAGGCCAACGCGAGCCCTCCCTCTATGTCTGTTCCGAGTCGAGTCCCCCGCGGGAGGCGGACCTGGGTCGCTACCGCCTGCGCCTCGTCAACGAGACCATGTCGGAGGTCATGGACAGCGATGATCGCTGGGGCGATCTGGAGACCTTCGCCGATCAGGCCCTCAAGCTTGGCGCCCAGGCCCTGGGCCTGCAACGGGAGGCGGTGATTCGCCTCATGTAGTCGGCGTCACCCCCCGGAGCCCGGGGGGCGGGCTTGCCCGGGGTCCAGGATCGCCAGGAGAGCGGGGCTCCTAAGGATAAGGCCCCAGACCTCCGCCCTTCCAAGGCGGCTATTCCAGCGACAGGATGAAATCCCACTGCTCCGGTGTCACCGGCATGATGGATAGCCGGTTGCCCTGACGCACCAGGGGCATACCGGCCAGGGGGCCATCGGCGTGGGCCTTGAGTTCGGTCAGGGTGATAGGGCGTTTGAGATGGCGCACATAGCGCACGTCCACCATGTACCAGCGCGGCTGGTCGGGATCGCTTTTGGGGTCATAATACTTGGCCTCGGGGTCGAAGGCGGTGTGGTCGGGATAGGCTTCCCGCGCTACCTCCATGAGGCCGACGATGCCCGGCTCGGCGCAGTTGGAGTGGTAGAAGAAGACCAGGTCGCCCACCTTCATCTGGTCGCGCATCATGTTGCGCGCCTGGTAATTGCGAACCCCGTCCCAGGGTTCGGTCTGGTTCGGGACGGCGACCAGATGATCAATGCCGAAGACGTGGGGTTCGGATTTCATCAGCCAGTAGGCCATGGGTTTTCCTCTTTGTTGATCGTGCAACTCGTGTAACTGGTTCAGTGCCTTGCGCTAGATCGCTCCAGCGCGGCCGCCAGGTGCAGGAAATTCGCCAGCCGTGCGGGGTGGAGTTCCCCCGCCGCCACCGCCTGCTTGAGGGCGCATCCCGGTTCCTGGTCGTGGCGGCAATTGGCGAAGCGGCAATGCCCGATGAGAGGGGCGATTTCCCGAAAACCCTGTTCCAGATCGGCCTGACCGTCCAGGGTCAGGCGAAAGCTGCGTACCCCGGGCGAATCGATGAGATGGCCCCCCCCCGGCAGTCGGTAGCAGGTGGCGGCGGAGGTGGTATGCCGGCCAAGCCCGGTGGCCTGGGACAGGCGACCGATCTGGATATCGAGATCCGGCATCAGGGCCATGACCAGGGAAGATTTCCCCACCCCCGACTGGCCCACCAGGATGCTGGTCTCGCCGGCGAGCCGTTCGGCCAAGGGCCTCATGCCCTTGCCGTCGACCAGGCTTAGCCACGCCAGGGAGTAGCCGATGCGCTCGTAAGGGGCCAGGAGATTTTCCAAGGCGGCCCGGCCCGCCGCGTCCAGCAGGTCCGTCTTGTTGCAGGCGATCAGGGCCTTGACCCCGAGGCGTTCGGCAGCGGCCAGGTATTGATCGAGCAGGTAGGCGCTGGGCTCGGGCCTGGGGGCGAGGATTGCGACCAGTTGCGTCAGGTTGGCCGCCAGGGGCTTATCGCGGCCGCTGTAATCCGGACGGGCAAGGACCGTAGCGCGGGCCTGTATGGCAGTGACCACGCCGCGATCCGCGCCGCTGGCCTGCCACACCACCCGGTCGCCGCAGACCGGATGGCCAATGTTCTGACGGGCCAGGCAGTGCCAGACCTGCCCCTGCTCGTCCTCCACCGCCAGGTCGGCGCCATGACGCACCACCACGAGGCCATGCCGCGGCTGGTCCACTGCGCTGGCCGCCAGGGCCTGTTCAGCCCGCTCGTCCAGCCGTTGCCGTCGCCCCTCCTGAATGTTGTGGATGCGCGCCTTCTGGCGATCCGAGAGCCGGCGGCCCGGCATCAGGGCTGGAATTTGTAGTAGTGCGTGTTCAGGTAGCCCGTCATGTCGGCGATTTCCTCGTCGAACCACTTGAGCCCCAGGGCCAGCTCACAGCGTCGCACCTGCCGGTCCAGGCCCTCCAGCGAGGTCACCTTGCGGTCCGTGCGTGTATAGACCTCCGCGCCATGGCAGGAGATGCAGTTAAACTGATACAGATCAGCGATGTCCTCCCCCGCGCTGGCCTGGGTGGGGAGGGCGATGGCGATGGCGATGGACAGAAGGATGGGGCATGGGCGCATCTTGGGTCTCCAAGGTAGGGCGGTGTTGGCGGAATTTTATCCCTTTCGGGCCAGGTTCCGGCATCGGGTAAGGATGTAAGGGCATCCTGGTCTTGAACAGGGCTCGAACTGGGCGGGAAAGTTGGGGTTACACTGGGGCCTTTGTCAATGCGATGCAAGACGGCATGAAACCCGACGAAAACAATCTGGTCTGGCTGGACCTGGAAATGACCGGCCTGGAACCTTCCCGGGATCGGATCATCGAGATCGCCATCCTCATTACGGATACTCATCTGGAGATCCTGGCGGAGGGGCCTGTCATTGCCATCCACCAGCCCGAGGCGGTGCTGGCGATCATGGATGATTGGAACAAGGGGCATCATGGCGCTTCCGGCCTGCTGGAGCGGGTGCGGTCCAGTCGCCTGAATGAGGCCGCCGCGGAACTCGCCACTCTGGATTTTCTTGCTGGCTGGGTGCCGGCGGGCAAGTCGCCCATCTGCGGCAACAGCATCTGTCAGGACCGGCGCTTTCTCGCCCAGTCCATGCCGAAACTCGAAGCCTGGTTCCACTACCGCAATCTGGACGTGAGCAGCCTCAAGATCCTGGCGCAACGCTGGGCGCCGGCGGTGGCTGAGTCATTCAAGAAGAAATCGGTCCATCGCGCCCTCGACGATATCCGCGAATCCATCGCCGAACTTCAGCACTACCGCGAGCATCTGCTGCGCCTCTGACGGGCCAGGGCCCAGGCGGCGTGCTCCCTCACCAGCGCGCTGGGATGGTCGAGTCGCGCCTCCAGGGCCGCAATAGCGGCGGTGGAGGGCGGGGCATTGCCCAGGGCGACGGCGAGATTGCGCAGCCAACGGAGGTGACCGACGCGGCGGATGGCGCTGCCTTCGGCGCGGGTCAGGAATTCGGCCTCGTCCCAGGAGAAAAGGGCAATGAGGGTGCTGGCCTCCAGGCCCTGCCTTGGTTGGAAATCGGGCTCATGGACGAGGCGGGCGAAGCGGTTCCAGGGACAGGCCAGGAGGCAGTCGTCGCAGCCGTAGACGCGGTTGCCAATCAGGGGCCGCAAGGGTTCGGGGATGGGGCCTTTAAGCTCTATGGTGAGGTAGGAGATGCAAAGGCGAGCATCCAGCTCATAGGGGGCCAGGATGGCGCCGGTGGGACAAGCGTCCAGGCAGGCGCGGCAACGGCCGCAATGATTTATCGCCGGGCGGTCAGGTGGGAGGGGCAGATCGACGAAGAGTTCGCCGAGGAAGAACCAGGAGCCGGCGCGGGTGTCGATCAGGTTGGTGTGTTTGCCGATCCAGCCCAGCCCGGCCTTCTGGGCCAGGGCCTTCTCCAGCACGGGGGCGGAATCGACAAAGGCGCGATGGCCAAAGGGTCCTATCTCGGTGGCGATGCGCTCGGCCAGGTGCTGGAGCCGGTTGCGGAGAATCTTGTGATAGTCCCGGCCGAGGGCGTAGCGGGAGACGAAGGCCGAGGCCGGGTCCGCCAGCCGCTCACGGATGCGGGACTGGACCTCGGGGAGATAGTCCATCCGTGCCGAGACAACGCGCAGGGTGCCGGGCACCAGCTCCGCTGGCCGGGCGCGCTTGACGCCGTGGCGGGCCATGTAGTCCATCTCGCCCTGCCGGCCTTGGTCGAGCCAGGCCAGGAGCCGGGCCTCGTCCTCGGCCAGGTCGATGGTGGCGATGCCGACTTGCTGGAAGCCTAGTTCCCGGCCCCAGTCCTTGATGCGCTGGGCAAGCGCGGTCAGGTCGCCAGCGCTCGGGGCTGGCCGGTCCAACAGTCGGGTGGGCTTGTAATAGCCCTCCGCTTCCCTACCATGTCGGGGTACCGCATCGGTTCGTTCACCAGAGAGAGGGGTATTCATGGACATCGTGTTCCTGCGCGGGCTACGTATCGAGACTACCATCGGTATCTACGATTGGGAAAAGCGGATCAAGCAGCCGGTGGTGCTGGATCTGGAGATGGGCGCGGACGTGGCCAGGGCGGCCGCCACGGATCGCATCGAGGACGCCCTGGACTATAAGCGGGTGTCCAAGCGCCTCAAGGAATTCGTGGCCGAGAGTCGCTTCGAGCTGGTGGAGACCCTGGCGGAGCGCTGCGCGACCATTCTGCGCGAGGAATTCGGCATCCCCTGGCTCCGGCTCAGCGTCAACAAAATCGGCGCCGTGAGCGGCGCGGCGGATGTGGGCGTCATCATCGACCGCGGGGAGCGGCCCTGAGGTGTCCAGGGTCTGGGTCAGCCTCGGCAGCAATAGGGACCGGGAGTCATCCCTGCGGGGCGCCATTCGCGCCCTGCGGGGGTATTACGGCGACCTGGTTCTCTCCCCGTTGTACGAGAGCGCGGCGGTCGGATTTGCGGGGGAGCCCTTTCTCAATCTGGTGGCTGGCCTCGACACGGCCGAGTCCGTGGCGGAGCTGAGGGCCCGCTTCAGCGCCATTGAGGATGCCGCGGGACGGGTGCGCGGTCCCAATAAGTTTGCGCCCCGCACCCTGGACATTGACCTGCTCACCTATGGCGATGCGGTGGGCCGGATCGACGGCTACGACCTGCCTCGCGACGAGATCCTGCGCTACGGCTTCGTGCTCAAACCCCTGGCGGATGTGGCCGGGGAGGAAGTGCATCCGGCAAGGCGGCGGACCTATGGTGATTTGTGGCGGAATTTCACGGGGGAGGCGCTGGACCTGAAACCCGTGAGGCTTGATCTATCTTAGGGGGCTGTCTCGCATCCGGGGTCCCCTATAGCAGGGGCCAGGATCATGAGCCTGGACATGGGGGTGGGTTTGCCGACGCAAAAAAATGGGGCATCCCGCCCCATTAATTGAAATCGGGAACCAACCGTTCCCACCTCTCCGACCTTCTCGTTATGGTTTCCCCCGCGGAAAAGGATGCCCCCTCCCTGGGGCCGCGATCCTTGTCATACCTTGCCCTTTTCGTGGACCACGAAGACGATGGAGGGGTTGGTGAGTTCGGGGTTGGCGAAGTTCTTCACCGCCCGCACCGGCACCTCGTTGGGTCCGATGGCCTTGGTTTCGTACTTGTTCTCGCGCAGCTTGTCGATGGGGCCGATGTCCAGGGTGCGCATCATGCAGGCCATGACGCAGTAGGGCTTGCGACCGGCCTCGATCTCATCCACGCAGAGGTTGCACTTGCCGACGATATTCAGCTCGGGGATGAACTGGGGGGCGCCGTAGGGACAGGCCGCCTCGCAGCGGCGGCAGCCGATGCAAAGCGTCGAGTCGATATCGACGATGCCATTGTCCTTGCGCTTCCAGATGGCCCCGGTGGGGCAGGTCGGCAGACAGGCAGGTTCCGCGCAGTGGTTGCACGAGACGTTGACCTTGTAGGCGAAGACCTCGGGGTAGGTCCCACCCTCGACGTACTGGACGCGCCGGAAGCGCGGCCCCGCCGGCAAGCCGTTCTTGTCCTTGCAGGCAATCTCGCAGGCGCGGCAGCCGATGCAGTCAATGTTGTTGTGGACGAAGCCGAGCTGCATGTCGGGAACGACCGGGGTGTAGACCGCCTTCTTCTTGCGCTCGACGGCGGTCTTGATGGTTGCGGTATCTTTCTCGTTAGCCATTTGGTCTGTTACTCCGCGCTGCGATTAGAGCTCGCGCCGATGCTCGCGCCGGAAGACGTGCGAGCGGGCGGTGGCCAGTCTGTCCCATCCCGGGCGATGCTCAAGGTCGCTCTTGGCGATATTGCACAGCACCGTGTTGTAGGCGAAGGCCCCGGCAGGGCTGGGGGCATCGAGGGTGAGGAAGTCCGGGTTGCCGGAACGGTCCACGCCGTTCTCGTCCAAGTCCAGCCAGGAGCCCTCGTGCAGGACTAGAACGCCGGGCATGCAGCGCTCGGTGACATAGGCCGGTACCACCACCTTGCCGCGCTCGTTCCACAACTCGACGGTGTCGCCGGTACTGATCCCCAGCTTCTTGGCGTCGCCGGCGTTGAGGGTGCACTCCTGCTCGTAGGTCTCCCGCAGCCAGGCGCAGTTGTTGAAGATGGAATGGGTGCGCCAGCGAGGGTGCGGCGAGACCAGGTGGAAGGGGTACTCCTTGGTCTTCTCGCTGTTGAGCGATTCCCATGGCTCGATCCACTTGGGGATGGAGGGCACGTGCTCGCCGTATTTGGTCTTCTTCCAGTCGTCGGTCCAGGCCAGCTCGTTGCAGAGGATCTCGATTTTGCCCGAGGGGGTCTGGAAGGGCACACCCTGCTCGATCTGGGCGCGGAAGCCGACATGGGGCTCCTTGAGCAGGAACTTGTAGATGCCGTAGCCCTTAAAATCCTCCCAGGACATGTCGATGTGATGGTGAGGCATGACCTTGTTGTTCCACCAGTCCGTCAGGTAAGCCTCGTCCACGGCGTCCGGATTCAGGAAGTAGTTCCGGTTGGCCTTGGGATTGTAGAGGCCGCCGAACATGCCGTAGCCCTGGGGGTCGATCTCGCCGATGCGGTAGGCCAGCTCGGTGAGGATCTGGAAGTCGGTCTTGGACTCGCCCATGGGCTCGATGACCTTGGGCCGGTGGATGTAGTAGTGCCCCTTGTACCAGGGCAGGGCGACGTCGTGGCGCTCGAAGTGGGTCGCCACCGGCAGCAGGATGTCGGCATAGAGGCCAGAGGGGGTGATGGTGGAGTCCATGCACACCACCAGCTCCAGCTTCTTGATGGCCTCGATCTCCTTGTTGATGTTGGTCAACTGGTTGAACCAGTTGGAGCCCTGCCAGAAGATGCCCTTGATGTTGGGGATGACGCCGTCGAGCTGGTCGTTGCGCGGCCAGAGGCCGACCTCCTCGCGTTTGACGTTAGGGTAGTTGAGGACGATATGGGCCCAGCGGTCGGACTTGATGGAGGCGAACCAGACGTTGGCCCATTCGTCGTAGGGGTAGGCCACCGCCTCGGGGTGCCAGGCCTTGCCCACGCCCTCGGCGCACCCGCCGAGGACGCCGATGTTGCCGGTCATGGCCTGCAGGGCCGCGGCCATGCGGTTGTATTGCTCGCCGAAGGCGTTGCGGCCCGGGGCCCAAGAGGCCTTGAGGGCGGCGGGCTTGGTCTGGGCGTACATGTCCGCCAGCTTGACGATGTCCGCCGCACTGACACCGCAGATCTCAGCCGCCCAGTCGGGGGTCTTGGGGGTGCCATCGTACTTGCCAAGGATGTAGTCCTTGAAGTTCTCCTTGCCGTTGGGCGTGTCCTTGGCCCAGTCGGGCATGGTGCCTTCGTCCATGCCCTGGCAGAACTTGTCGATGAAGGCCTGGTCGTGCAGGTTGTTGGTGAAGATGTGATGGGCCATGCCGGCCATCATGGCGGCGTCGGTGTTGGGCCGGATGGGGATCCACCAGGCGTCGTAGACGGCGGCGGAGTCGGTGTACTGCGGGTCGACCAGGACGAACCTGCAGCCGCGCTGCTTGGCCAGGCGCATGTAATAGAAGGTATTGCCGCCGTGGAAGGTGTAGGCCGGGTTCCAGCCCCACATGATGATCAGCTTGGAGTGGGCGAAGGTGTCGTCCTCGTTGCCGTCCTCGATGGTGCCGAAGGTCCAGCGGGAGCTGGTGGTGGTGCCCTGGTAGGAGGGCACGGACCAGGAATTGGTGCGGCAGCCGAACATGCCCAGGAAGCGGCCCAGCAGGCCCTCGATTTGGTCCGACTTGTGCAGCACGCCGTAAGAGGCACCGGCGTAGCTCTGGTCGACCAGGGCGGTTGGGCCGTAGGTGTTCTTGATCTGCAGCATCTTCATGGCGACGAAGTTCAGCGCCTCGTCCCAGGAGACGCGCTTGAACTTGCCTTCGCCGCGCTCGCCAACCCGCATCATGGGGTAGAGCAGGCGCTCGGCGGAGTAGAGGCGCTGGCGGTAGGAGCGGCCGCGCAGACAGGCGCGTAGTTGTGGTTCTTCCTCGGTGTCCTTGCCAAAGAAGCCATCCTTTTGGTAACGGCCATCGTCGGTGGAGATGCGAACGATGACGTCGCCCTTCTTGTGGGCGACGAGGGCGTGACGGGAACCGCAGTTATGGGCGCAGCTCGTCACCACGGTCTGGAGATCGTCGTCGCGCGGGTAAGGCTCGAAGGCGAAGGCCTCGGCCTCCTCGGTCTTGAAGAGCCCGCCAGCGCCCACGGCCATGGCCCCCACGGCGGAGGTCTTGAGAAAGCCGCGGCGGCTGATGTTGAGGCGCGAGGACAGGTCTTGAATTTCGGTCTTGTCGGTCATGTTGCTTTGCTCCGCGGCCTATTTCTTTTCTTCTGGTGTCTTGACGCCTTCCAGGAATCGCGCGTCGGAGGTGGTGGCACGATCCTTGGCCCAGTCAGGGGCACTGGGCGACATGGTAGGCCAGGCATGGCGCGGGTAGGGGTAGGGAATCCGATACCAGCTGCGTCCGCCGTGGCAGCCATAGCAGACGTCAGCGTTTTCGGATCCCTCCTTTTCGATGGCCTCGGGTTTCAGGTAGTTGACCTGGTGGCGGACGGTACGGAAGACGGCACCGTGGCAGGCGAGATTGCAGCTCTCGCCGAAGATGTGCCCGAATTCGCTCCAGGGGCCGGGGAGGCCGGTCATGATCTGCCAGGGGAACTGGCCATGACACATGAGGCAGACGTCGGGATTGACTTGCTTACGCTGAATGAGGTCGGGCAGGCCGGTGGCGGAGGAATTGGCTGTCTCCTCACGGGGGTCGTTGCCCTGGTGGCAGGTGTTGCACTTCAGGTCCATGAGTTTTTGCGCCAGTTCCGTGCTCATGTGGCGGCGATGGAAGGTCTCCTGATCGCCGGTGTAAGTGGTTAGGGTCTGGTACCAGGCCAGGGTCTCCGCGGGCCTGACGCCGGCTGGGCTGTGGGGACGGATGCTGGGTTCCAACACCTCCTTGTGGCAGGCGAGGCAGTCCTCGTTGGTGGCCTTGTCGATGGCCGGCTTGAAGTGGATGGGATCCCAACGCGCCTGGTCGTAGGTTGGCGATGCGCTGGCCAGGGTCTGGGCGCTGGCCGTCAGCCCGGCCAAAAGGGTGGTGAGAGCGAGTAGTGGCGTTGCTCGGTTCATACCGCGGCTCCTGAAGTTGGTCCTCGGGGTTCTTCTCGCCCAGCATCTGCGGTGGATGGGTCCGCCACATCGCCCGTCGCCCGCTGGGCGCCGCCGCTGGGGGGTAATCCCGATCCGCGCTTGTGGCGGAATAGGCTGTTTTCAATGGCCAAA
>JBFZDM010000375.1:0-2817 GCA_041307365.1 Chromatiaceae bacterium
ATGCCGGCGGTGCCGGCGGAGGAGGCCATGGTGAGCAGGACGATAAAGACCGCCTGCCAGGGACTCGGATCGGCGCCGGCCAATTGCGCCATGAAGATCAGCAGGATGGACTGGTAGAGGGCTGAGCCGTGCATATTTAGCGTGGCCCCCAGGGGCAGGGTCAGGCTGGTGACCTGTTCGCTGACGCCGAAGGCCTCCAGGGCTCGTATGGAGACAGGGTAGGTGGCGGAACTCGATGCGGTGGAGAGGGCGGTGAGCAATGGCTCCCGGCAGGCCACCACCAGGGGCCAGGGGTGGCGCCGGGTGCGGACATGGTAGAGGGTCGGCATGACCACGGCGGCGTGCAGGACGACGGCCAGGGCCACGGCCCAGACGAACGACCCGAGCTGGAAGGCCCCGGTCCAGTCCATGGTGGCGAGGCTGGCGTAAACCAACCCGAAAATGCCCACGGGCGCGAGGGCCAGGACCCAGTTCAGGGTCTGCATCAGCAGGGCGTCCAAGGCCTCTGCCCCGCCAACCAGGGTAGTCCTGTGGTGCTTGCCGATGCGGCGGGAGGCGGCAGCGGCGATCACGGCGACGAAGACGATGTGCAGGACATTGCCCTCCGCAAGGGAGGCGAAGAGGTTGCTGGGAATGAAGTTGCCGATCAGCCGGTCCAGGCTGAAGCCGGACGCGGCTGGGGTTGCCTGCTCCAGATTCAGCAGGCCAGCGGGGACGTCACGGGAAAAGGCCAGGCCGAGCAGAATCCCGATGGTGGCGGCCACGAAGGAGGTGGCGAGGTAGTAAAGGAAGGTGCGGCCGCCGATACGCCTGAGATTGTCCCCGCGGGCCAGGGAGGCGTAGATGGATACCAGGATCAGGGGCAGGATCAGGAGCTTGAGGACGGAGATGAAGATCTGCCCGAGCCAGGCGACATAGGGCCCTCCGGCCGGGAAGAGCAGGGCCAGGGCAATGCCCAGCAGGAGGCCGCCGGGGACTGAGTAGATCTGGCGCAGGGGCATGGCGGGTCCTGGCAGGTTAGGGATCTAGCCGCGGGGGCAAGCAACGGGACCCCTGGCCCCCGGCTGGCCGCCGACCCATCAGGCCCAACCCAGCCGTCGCAGGTTGCGGTCCATCTCGTCCTGGTCGCTGTAATAGCTCTTTTTGCCATCGCGGTCGATGTAGCGCTCGTGGCCCTTGCCGGCGATCAGGGCCACCCATGCCTCATCCGCGGGGCGACTGGCCAGCAGGTCGAAGAGGCGGGCGATGGCTTGCGGGCGATCCACCACCACCTCCGGGGCCTGGCCCGGTATGCCGGTCAGGATGTCCGCGATGATCCGTGCGGGGTCCTCGGTGCGGGGGTTGTCCGAGGTCACTATGATCCGATCGGAGTGGCGGGCCACCGCGGCACCCATGAGGGGACGCTTAACCTGATCGCGATCTCCCCCGCAGCCGAACAGGGTCGCGACCCTGGCGCCGGGGAAGGCGGCGCGGATGGCGGTCAGGATGGTATCCAGGGCGTCCGGCGTATGGGCGAAGTCGATGACCAGGGTCCGGTTGCCGATCACCCGGCACTCGAAGCGCCCATCCACTGGGTTCAAATCCCGCCAGTAGGGGTGGCCCGGGCCCAGGACGCCATCCGCCAGGGCCGCGGCCAGGGCATAGTTGGCCCGGTTGTGCGCCAGGGCCAGGAAGGGCTTGGCGGCGATGGCCTCCGGGCCCAGGGCGGCGGGGGCCAGGACCTCGATCGGGACCCGCGGCTCGCCGCGCCCCCGCAGGCGTTTGGCAACCTCGGGGCTGGCGCAGAAGAGGCGTCCCCCCTCCTGGATCAGGTCGAGGATGCGGGCCTTGGCGGCGAAGTAGGACGCCTCGTCGCGATGATAGTCCAGATGGTCCTGGGAGAAGTTGGTCCAGCCCGCGTTCCGCAATGGGATACCCTGGACCCGCCCCTGGTCCAGGGCATGGCTGCTGACCTCCATGGCCACCACATCGCACCGTCCCTGTTCCGCCTGGAGCAACCGGCGCAGCTCGATCAGGGGCGGGGAGGTGAAGCCGGTCTCCGCGAGGCGCTCGCCGTTGCGGGAGACACCCAGGGTGCCGATGGTCAGGACCCGCTGCCCCTGGGCCGCGAGCATGGACTCCAGGTACTTGACGGTGGTGGTCTTGCCGTTGGTCCCGGTGACGCCGAGAAAGCGCGGGGAGCCAGGACCCAAGGGGTAGATCAGGTCGCAGAAGCGCCGCACCGTCTCCGCCCAGTCCCCGGGCCGGGTGACGTAAATCCCCTTGCCCGGCATGGCCTCGAAGCAGTCGAGCATCTGGTTGGTGACCAGGACCGCGCAGGGGCTTTTCGCCAGGTAGCGCCGATAGATATCCCCGTCGCTCTTGCCATCCTCAAAGCGCTGGAAGAACAGGATGGAGCCCGGGTCGCAGGCATCCGCGCGCCACTGGATGTTGGCGAGGGTCGCGGGGGTCCCCGGCTCTCGCCGCCAGGCGAAGTCGATAGTCTCGATCAGGTGGGACAGGGGATTGGCAGGCATGGGGGTCCGGTGCGGGTCGTCGGGCCCATACTATAACAAGTTGCCAGGCTCCGCCGCGGACCAGAGCGACATGGCCAGGGCTGAACCGTTCTAGCGAGGATTCGCTGTTGCAACCGGTGGTTGCCCTCAACTCCGGACAATACCCGGCAGCGCGGGTATGAGGCGTTGAAGTAGCCGCCACCCGAGAACCCGAGCTTGAACCTGCGCGAGGCCGTCCTGCAACCCGTCGCCGCGTCCGAGGAGACGCGCTTCCAGAGCCTGATGGCGAGCCATCACTACCTGGGCGCGTTGCCGAAGATCG
>JBFZDM010000380.1:0-6269 GCA_041307365.1 Chromatiaceae bacterium
ATCCTTGGAGGCTTGACGACCGCATCCTAGCGGTCGACACCCCCGCCAGATGCCCCCCGACCCTCCTCCTCAGGTCGCGAACTGAGGCGTGACAAGTATCACCGCCTCAGGCGAACAACCAGGGCGCCTCGCGCCGGCGCCGCTCCTCGTAGGCCCGGATGGCATCCAGATGCTGGAGCGTCAGGCCGATGTCGTCCAGGCCCTTGTGCAGGCATTCCTTGTGGAAGGGATCCATGTCAAAGGGAATGGCCTTGCCCCCTAACGGGGTCAGGGTCTGACCGAGCAGGTCCACCTCGATCTCCAAGGCCTGGAGGCCATTAGCCAGGGAGAAGAGCCAGTCTATCCTCGACGCGTCGAGGACGATGGGCAGGATGCCATTCTTGAAACAGTTGTTGAAAAAGATGTCGGCGAAGCTGGGGGCCAGGATGACCCGGAAGCCATAATCCAGCAGGGCCCAGGGGGCGTGCTCGCGGGAGGAGCCGCAACCGAAATTCTCCCGCGCAAGCAAGATGCTGGCCCCGGCGTAGCGCGGATCGTTGAGGATGAACCCCGGATTTAGCGGGCGGTCGGCGCAATCCTGGCCCGGCTCGCCGCGGTCCAGATAACGCCACTCATCGAACAAGTTGGGCCCGAAGCCGGTCCGTTCGATGCTCTTGAGGAACTGCTTGGGGATGATGGCGTCGGTATCGACATTAGCCCGATCCAGGGGAAGGACCTTGCCAATGAAATCGGCGAATTTTTCCATTTACGGGATCCTCTTAAAGCGTCCGCGCGTCGACGAAGTGTCCGGTCACGGCGGCGGCGGCGGCCATGGCCGGGCTCACCAGGTGGGTGCGCCCGCCCTGCCCCTGCCGTCCCTCGAAATTGCGGTTGGAGGTGGAGGCGCACCGCTCCCCCGGCTCCAGGCGATCGGCGTTCATGGCCAGGCACATGGAGCAACCCGGGTCGCGCCACTCGAAACCGGCGGCGCGGAAGATCCGATGCAGCCCCTCGGCCTCGGCCTGCTCCTTCACCGGGCCCGAGCCCGGCACCACCATGGCCAGCTTGATGCTGGCGGCCACCTGGCGGCCCTTGACCACCTCGGCGGCGGCGCGCAGATCCTCGATGCGGGAATTGGTGCAGGAGCCGATAAAGACCTTGTCCGGCCGGATGGCCGTGATGGGCGTACCGGCCTCCAGGCCCATGTACTCGAGGGCGCGACGCATGCCAGCGGCCTTGGTCGGATCTGGCTCCGCGGCGGGGTCCGGCACCTGACCATCCACGGCCACCACCATCTCCGGCGAGGTGCCCCAGGTGACCTGGGGCTTGAGGGCCGCTGCGTCCAGGCGGACCACCCGGTCGAAACGGGCGCCCTCGTCGCTGACCAGGGTCCGCCAGTGGGCGGCGGCCTGTTCGAAAAGATCGCCCTTGGGGGCGAAGGGCCGACCGCGAACATAGTCGATGGTCTTCGCGTCCACCGCCACCAGGCCGGCGCGGGCACCCGCCTCGATGGTCATGTTGCAGACCGTCATGCGCCCCTCCATGGACAGGTCGCGGATGGCCTCGCCACCGAACTCGATGACATAGCCAGTGCCGCCGGCGGTGCCAATCTCGCCAATGATGGCCAGGACTAGATCCTTGGCGGTGACACCCTGGCCCAACTTGCCATCGACGCTGACCAGCATGGTCTTGGCCTTGCGCTGCAAGAGGCACTGGGTTGCCAGGACGTGCTCCACCTCGGAGGTGCCGATACCGAAGGCCAGGGCCCCGAAGGCGCCATGGGTCGAGGTATGGGAGTCGCCACAGACGATGGTCATGCCCGGCTGGGTGAAGCCCTGTTCCGGCCCCATGACGTGAACTATGCCCTGGCGGGGATCCCCCATGCCGAACTCGGTGATGCCGAATTCGATGCAGTTGCGGCCCAGGGTCTCGACCTGGAGGCGAGAGACGGGATCAATGATGCCCTTGTCGCGATCCGTGGTGGGGACATTGTGATCGGGCACCGCCAGGTTGGCCGCGACCCGCCAGGGCTGGCGCCCGGTCAGCCGCAGCCCGGCGAAGGCCTGAGGCGAGGTAACCTCGTGCACCAGTTGGCGGTCGATATAGAGGAGCGCCGTGCCGTCCTCGGCATAACGGACGAGATGCTCGTCCCACAGCTTGTCGTAGAGGGTCTGGGCAGCCATGAGGGAGGCCTCCGAGCGAAACAAAGCAGGAAAGGATAATGGGGCCTTGGCTGGCGCGCAAACCAGCCGCCATCCAACCGTCAGGCCCCGTCAGATGTAGCGTACTTCCAGGATCTCGAACTCGCGCACTCCACCAGGGGTCTCCACCGTGGCCAGATCCCCTTCGCGTTTGCCGATGAGGGCGCGGGCGATGGGGGAACTGATGGAGATCATGCCCAGGGCGAGGTCGGCCTCGTCGTCGCCGACGATCTGAAAACTATGCTCGGTCTCGCCCTCGTCCAGTTCGAGGACGGCGACGGTGGCGCCGAAGATGACGCGACCGTCGGCGGAGATCTGAGTCACATCAATGATATGGGCATGGGACAGCTTGCCCTCGATATCCTTGATGCGGCCCTCGGTGAAGCTCTGCTGCTCCCGGGCGGCGTGGTATTCGGCGTTCTCCTTGAGATCACCGTGGGCCCGGGCCTCGGCGATGGCCTGAATGATGCGCGGGCGCTCGACGCGCTTGAGCCGTTCCAGCTCCTCGCGCAGCTTCTCGGCACCCCTGGCGGTGAGGGGGACTTTGCTCATTGGGTGGTTTCCTCATCAAAAAGCCAGGCCGCCTGAAACGGCCTCTCGTTCATTGCAAGACCCGCCACAAGGCGGCGCGCAGGGATCGATCAATCATCAATAAAGGTCCTGCAAGCGATTCACCGCCAAGGCGTCGCCTTGCCTTAGGGCCAGACAGGTGGCCTCGGCGCCAGCGATGGTGGTGGTATAACTGACCTTATGCTGGAGCGCGGCGCGGCGGATCTCGGCGGAATCGGCGATGGCCTTGGCCCCTTCGGTGGTGTTGACGATGAAGCTGATTTCGTTGTTTTTGATCATGTCCACGATATGAGGCCTGCCCTCCAACACCTTGTTGACCCCCACGCAGTGGATACCGGCCGCTCGCACCGCCGCCGCCGTGCCATGGGTGCCGAAAAGCCGGAAACCCAGGTCCACCAGGTCCCGCGCAACCCGGATGAGGCGGGGCTTGTCGGCGTCCCGCACGCTCAGCATGGCCTTGCCCTTGGCCGGCAACCGGGTACCGGCGCCCAGTTGGGCCTTGCCAAAGGCCTCGCCAAAGCTCTCGCCCACGCCCATGACCTCGCCGGTGGATTTCATTTCAGGCCCCAGCAAGGTATCCACGCCGGGAAACTTGATAAAGGGGAATACCGCCTCCTTGACGAAGTGGTGCTTGGGCTGCCGCTCGCTGGCATGACCCTGTTGGGACAGGGTGCGGCCCACCATGCAGAGCGCCGCCACCTTGGCCAATGGCACGCCGATGGCCTTGGAGACAAAGGGTACGGTGCGGGAGGCGCGGGGGTTGACCTCCAGGATATAGACCTCGTTGTTCTTGATGGCGAACTGGGCGTTCATCAGGCCCACCACCTTGAGGGCATGGCCCAGCTTGGTCATCTGCTCGCGCATCTGGTCCTGGCACTCCTTGGTCAAGGTGTAGGGCGGCAGGGAGCAGGCGGAGTCGCCGGAATGGACGCCTGCCTGTTCGATATGCTCCATGATGCCGCCGATGAGGACCCTCTCACCATCGCAAATGGCGTCCACATCGACCTCGATAGCGTCGTCGAGAAAGCGGTCCAGCAGGACCGGCGACTCGTTGGAGACCTTGACTGCGTCGCGCATGTAGCGTTTGAGGTCGCTGGCGTCATAGACGATCTCCATGGCCCGGCCGCCCAGGACATAGGAGGGACGCACCACCAGGGGATAGCCGATCGACTCGGCCTCGATGATGGCCTCCTCCTCGCTACGGGCGGTGGTGTTGGGCGGCTGGCGCAGACCCAGCTCACGGATCATGCCCTGGAAGCGCTCGCGGTCCTCCGCCAGGTCGATCGAGTCCGGGCTGGTGCCGATGATGGGCACGCCGGCGGCCTCCAGGGCGCGCGCCAGTTTCAAGGGTGTTTGGCCCCCGTACTGGACGATGACGCCGAAGGGGCGCTCCTTGTCCACGATCTCCAGCACGTCCTCCAGGGTCAGGGGCTCGAAATAGAGGCGATCCGAGGTGTCGTAGTCAGTCGAGACCGTCTCCGGGTTACAGTTGACCATGATGGTCTCGTAGCCATCCTCGCGCAGGGCCAGCGCGGCATGGACGCAACAATAGTCAAATTCGATGCCCTGACCAATGCGGTTGGGTCCGCCACCCAGGACCATGATCTTCTGGCGATCCGTGGGGTTGGCCTCGCATTCCTCCTCGTAGGTGGAGTAGAGATAGGCGGTACTGGAAGCAAACTCGGCGGCACAGGTGTCCACCCGCTTAAAGACAGGACGAATGCCCAGGGCATGGCGCCGGGCGCGGACGGCCTGTTCACCGCAGCCCGCCAACTGGCCGAGACGGCGGTCGGAAAAGCCCTTGCGCTTGAGAAAGCGTAGCCGGTCGGCGGTGAGCCCCTCGCAACCCTGGGCGCGAATCTCGACCTCCAAGGCCACCAGTTCCTCGATCTGGGCGAGAAACCAGGGATCGATGGCGGTGATGGCGAACAGCTCCTCGACGGTTAGACCGGCGCGGAAGCCGTCGGCCAGGTAAAAGATGCGCTCGGCGCCGGCCTGGCGCAGTTCCTGGCGCAGCCGGGTCATGGCGCCAGGCTCGCTCAAGTCCAGCATCTCCTCGAGGCCATACTTGTCCGTCTCCAGGCCGCGCAGGGCCTTCTGCAGGGACTCCTGGAAGGTGCGGCCGATGGCCATGACCTCGCCCACCGACTTCATCTGGGTAGTGAGACGGGCATCGGCCTGGGGAAACTTCTCGAAGGCGAAGCGGGGAACCTTGGTCACCACATAGTCGATGGCCGGCTCGAAGGAGGCCGGGGTGGCGCCGCCGGTGATCTCGTTCTCCAGCTCGTCCAGGGTGTAACCCACCGCCAGCTTGGCCGCCACCTTGGCGATGGGGAAGCCGGTGGCCTTGGAGGCCAGGGCGGAGGAACGGGAGACGCGCGGGTTCATCTCAATGATGATCATGCGCCCGTCCTGGGGGTTGATGGCGAACTGGACGTTGGAGCCACCGGTATCGACGCCGATCTCCCGCAGCACGGCGATGGAGGCGTCGCGCATGATCTGGTATTCCTTGTCCGTCAGGGTCTGAGCCGGCGCCACCGTGATGGAATCGCCGGTGTGGACCCCCATGGGATCCAGGTTCTCGATGGAACAAACGATGATGCAGTTGTCGGCATGATCCCGCACCACCTCCATCTCGTATTCCTTCCAACCCAGGGCCGATTCCTCGATCAAGAGTTCGCTGGTGGGGGAAAGGTCCAGGCCGCGCAGGCAAATGGTCTCGAACTCCTCCAGGTTATAGGCAATGCCGCCGCCGCTGCCGCCCATGGTGAAGGAAGGGCGGATGATGGCGGGAAAGCCGATCTGGACCTGGACCTGGCGAGCCTCCTCCAGGCTGTGGGCGATGGCCGAACGGGGCATGGCGAGCCCGATGCGGCGCATGGCCTGGCGGAAGAGGTCCCGGTCCTCGGCCTTATCGATGGCCTCCCGCGAGGCACCAATCAGTTCCACGCCATAACGTGCCAGCACCCCGTGACGCACCAGGTCGAGGGCCGTGTTCAGGGCCGTCTGGCCACCCATGGTGGGCAGCAGGGCGTCCGGGCGCTCGCGCTCGATGATACGCTCCAGGGTCTGCCAGGTGATGGGCTCGATGTAGGTGGCGTCGGCCATCTCCGGGTCGGTCATGATGGTGGCCGGATTGGAATTGACCAGAACCACCCGATAACCTTCGTCGCGCAGGGCCTTGCAGGCCTGGGCCCCCGAGTAGTCGAACTCGCAGGCCTGGCCGATGACGATGGGGCCGGCCCCGATGATGAGAATGCTCTGGATGTCGGTACGCTTTGGCATGTTCTTTCAGTCTATTTGAAGCGTCTTGGCCACCTTGGGCCCGGTTTTGGCCAATTTGCTCGGGACCCTATCCAGGATAGGGCCATGGATTCGTACTTCACCCCGATCCTTGCCGGATATGCGGCTATAAGAGGTCTCCGGGGCGGCTGCAGCCCCTTCCCCCTACGAGGCGGTAAAGCCACCCGCCCCTACAACCCCTACAGGAGGGGAGCGCCAAGACCCGGTAGCGGCGGC
>JBFZDM010000408.1:0-6315 GCA_041307365.1 Chromatiaceae bacterium
TGCACCCCGCCAGCGCCAACGCCAGCAACGCCAGCGCCAGCAGGATCGGAGTTCGAACCCGGGGTCGGAAGAGAGTCGGCATGGGTCGCATGGTGACATGGACTCCCGCCATGCCCGGCAGTTTCATTACCTTTCGTCTTTTCCCCTTACACCTATCCCCCTTTTTAGGCCAGCGGAACCCCTCATGTACTCCGCGACCGCTCACCTCCAACCGGCCTCGCCGGAAGGTCCTTGCAGGGAGGGGTGACCCTTGCCGATCCTGACCCGGGCTGGAATTACCTGGCGGCAGGGATTTTAGCCACTGTCTTGGCATGGTGGATAGGCCTTGGCACGCCTAGTTACAGGCATTTGGCGGCAGCCTATTGGACTTGCCCCCTTATCAGCGAGGCCTGAACCGCATCTTGGCCGTTTCGATCGATTCTTGATCGAGTAAGACGCACCAAGTTAGGCCGCCGTTGGCGCGCGAACCGCACCATTTTGGTGCTTCTAGCTTGGTCCCACCACTCCTGGAAACTTGCTGGCAATCTAACCAAATGTATTAATGGGATATTATTCTATGGCGTGGATATTGCTAACTTGGTCTTGACACCCCGTGTCACCTTTCTTTCCCCTGGCCTGGCGCCAGGGGAATCCATCAACGGTACTGGCCTTGCAGGCCAGTCGCCATATCAGCGGGAGAATGGCAACATGCATATTTCCAAGCTAGTTAGAAGATTTATGTTGGCAACCGGCATGGTTGCCGGGATGGGCGTGTCGGCGCTGGCGCAGGCCGCCGACACCATCAAGGTGGGTATCCTGCATTCCTTATCCGGCACCATGGCCATCAGCGAGACCACCTTGAAGGACACCATGCTGATGTTGATCGAGGAGCAAAATAACAAGGGCGGGCTGCTTGGCAAGAAGATCGAAGCCGTGGTGGTGGACCCGGCTTCCAACTGGCCGCTGTTCGCCGAGAAGGCCCGCGAACTCCTGACCAAGGAACAGGTGGCGGCGGTCTTCGGTTGTTGGACCTCGGTGTCGCGCAAGTCCGTGCTGCCGGTCTTCGAGGAGTTGAACGGTCTGCTCTTCTATCCCGTGCAGTATGAGGGCGAGGAATCCTCAAAGAATGTCTTCTATACCGGCGCGGCTCCCAATCAACAGGCCATTCCGGCGGTGGATTACCTCATGGATATGGGGGTCCAGCGTTGGGTGTTGGCCGGTACCGACTATGTCTATCCCCGTACCACCAACAAGATCCTGGAGGCCTATCTCAAGGCCAAGGGCGTGGCGCCGGAAGACATCCTGATCAATTACACCCCGTTCGGCCATTCGGATTGGCAGTCCATCGTCGCCGACATCAAGAAGTTTGGCTCCACCGGCAAGAAGACCGCGGTGGTATCCACCATCAATGGCGATGCTAACGTCCCCTTCTATAAGGAACTGGGCAATCAGGGCGTCTCCGCCGAGAACATTCCGGTGGTTGCCTTCTCGGTGGGCGAGGAGGAACTGTCCGGTATCGACACCAAACCCCTGGTGGGGCATCTGGCCGCTTGGAACTACTTCATGAGCGTGGATGCGCCCGAGAATGCCGCCTTTATCAAACAGTGGCAGGCCTACACCAAGAACCCCAAGCGGGTGAGCAATGACCCCATGGAGGCCCATTACATCGGGTTCAAGCTGTGGGTGCAGGCGGTGGAGAAGGCCGGCACCACGGACACCGACAAGGTGATCGAGGCTATCATCGGCCTGGAAACCCCGAACTTGACCGGCGGCATGGCCAAGATGTTGCCCAACCACCACATCACTAAGCCGGTCCTGATCGGCGAGATCCAGGACGACGGCCAGTTCTCCGTGGTCTGGCAGACCGAAGGGCTGGTGCCTGGGGATGCCTGGTCTGATTTCCTGGAAGGATCCAAAGATATCGAGGCCGATTGGGTAACCCTCAAGTGCGGCAACTACAACACCAAGACCAAGACCTGTTCCGGTCAGACCTATTGATCCCAGGTCTGGTGATGCCCGCCTTGTGGAACTTAGGTTTGTTGATTCGAGCCTTGTCGTGATGGCGAGCCAGGCCTTGGGCCTGGCTCGTCCCATTCCAGATTATCCGGGCATGCCGATGACCTCAGGCGGGCCCTCGCTAGCGAGATTAACCAATGCCGATGTTTGCCAGGCTTTTGCTTGCCCTCTTTGTTGCCGTGGCGGCCCCGGTGTCGGCCAGCGGGGAGGACTTTGAACAGGCCCTGCCCCTGTTACTGGATTCCAAGTTACCTGTTAAGGAGCAGGGGATCGAGCTGCTCTCCGGAACCGGGGATCCCCGTCTGGGGCAGCTTTTTCCCGCCCTGCTCAATGGCGAGCTATACCAATTGAAATCCGACAATAGCCTGGTCATTGTCCGGGGCAGGGATGGCGCCCGGGAACTCACGGACCTGCTCAGTGGTCGGGTGCTCGGCGGCGTGGAACAGTCGGATCTGAAAAAGATCCTGATCAATAACCGCATGCGTGGCCTGTTGAGAGGGGCCATCGCCGGCATGGATATGCATCACGCCGACCCCGGCAAGCGCCTGGAGGCGGTGAACAGTCTCTTGGCCAACCCAGATCCCGCTGGCCGGGATCTGCTGCTCGAACGTCAGGGCAAGGAGGACGACGAGGAGGTCCGGGAGGCCATCTCCCTGGTACTGGCTCTGATGGATCTGGGCAGTCAGGATCCCGAGGTGCGCCTGGCCGCCATCGAGGGCATGGAGGGGGCCTTGCAACCGATGGTGCGTAATGCCCTGAACCGGCTGGTGGAACAGGAAACGGACGAGGGGGTCAAGGCCGCCGCCGGTCGTGTTCTGAAAGGCATCGAAGGTCGCATCCACTGGTATGCCAAGGTCGAGACCCTCTTCTTCGGTCTCTCCCTGGGTTCGGTGCTGGTACTGGCGGCCATCGGTCTGGCCATCACCTTCGGCGTCATGGGGGTCATCAACATGGCCCATGGCGAACTCATGATGTTGGGTGCCTATACCACCTACGTCATTCAGCAATTGCTCCCCAATCAGATCGGCATTTCGCTTTTCATCGCCATTCCGGTGGCCTTTGTCGTCGCCGGGCTGGTCGGTGTCCTGATCGAACGCGGGGTGATCAGATTTCTCTATGGCCGGCCTTTGGAGACCTTGCTGGCCACCTTTGGTATCAGCCTGATCCTGCAACAACTGGTTCGTTCGGTTTTCTCCCCGCTTAACCGTTCGGTGGAGACCCCGGCCTGGATGTCCGGCTCCTGGCAAGTCAACGAAGTCTTATCCCTAACCCTTAACCGGATGTACATCATTCTGTTCTGTCTGCTGGTCTTTGCCCTCTTGTTCCTGATCCTGAACAAGACCCGGCTTGGCCTGCAGGTGCGGGCGGTATCTCAGAACAGGGCCATGGCCCGCGCCATGGGGGTGCGCTCCCAATGGGTGGACGCCATGACCTTCGGGCTGGGTTCGGGCATCGCGGGCGTCGCCGGCGTGGCCTTGAGCCAACTCACCAACGTCGGACCCAATCTGGGGCAGAGCTACATCATCGACAGCTTCATGGTGGTGGTCTTTGGCGGCGTCGGCAATCTCTGGGGCACCCTGGTCGCTGGTCTCGGTCTCGGGGTTGCCAACAAACTTCTTGAACCCTGGGCCGGTGCTGTGCTGGCCAAGATCCTGATGCTGGTCTTCATCATCCTCTTCATCCAGAAGCGCCCCAAGGGCCTGTTCCCGCAAAAGGGGAGGGCGGCGACATGATCTTGACGAGATTACTGAGAGGCGACAGGGGCGGGCAGATCCTCCTGGGGTCTCTGCTCCTGCTGACGATACTGGCGCCCATCCTGAATCTGGGGGTGCCGCCGGAACATCCCTGGCACATCTCCACCTATACCCTGACCCTCTTGGGCAAGTATCTGAGCTACGCCCTCCTGGCGGTAGCGGTGGATCTGGTCTGGGGTTACCTCGGCATCCTGTCCCTGGGACACGGGGCCTTTTTCGCCCTCGGCGGCTATGCCATGGGCATGTATCTTATGCGGCAAATTGGCGACCGCGGGGTCTATGGCCATCCCGAACTACCCGATTTCATGGTTTTTCTCAACTGGCAGGAACTGCCCTGGTACTGGTGGGGCTTCGACAACTTCTGGTTCGCCCTCTTGATGGTGGGGCTTATCCCCGGCCTGCTGGCCTTCGTTTTCGGCTGGTTTGCCTTCCGCTCCAGGGTCACCGGCGTCTATCTCTCCATCATCACCCAAGCCCTCACCTATGCCCTCATGCTAGCCTTTTTCCGCAACGAGATGGGCTTTGGCGGCAACAACGGCCTCACCGATTTCAAGGATGTCCTGGGCTTCGATCTCCAGGCCGATAGCACGCGCGTTGGCCTCTTCCTGGCTTCGGCCCTTGCCCTCGCCCTGGGCTATCTGGCCTGCCGCGCCGTGGTCCTCTCCAAGCTCGGCCGGGTGGCCATGGCCATTCGCGACGCCGAGGAACGGACCCGTTTTACCGGTTATCGGGTGGAGCATGTGATGCTCTGGATCTTCACCTTCTCCGCCGTGCTGGCGGGTATCGCCGGTGCCCTCTACGTGCCCCAGGTCGGCATCATCAACCCCGGCGAGTTCTCGCCCCTCTTCTCCATCGAGATTGTCATCTGGGTGGCGGTGGGTGGTCGCGCCACCCTCTATGGGGCGGTGGCCGGTGCCTTGCTGGTGAACTACTCCAAGACCTGGTTCACCGCTGCCCTGCCCGAGGTCTGGCTCTATGCCCTGGGTGCCATCTTCGTCGTGGTGACCCTCTTTCTGCCCAAAGGGCTCGCCGGCCTGGCGGGTCTCTGGCGGCGCGGTGGGGAGGTCAGGGCATGAATCTGCTGGACAAAACCCGGGAGGTAATGCGCCGGGATCAGGTGTTCGAATTTCTCAAGCCCGATATCAACCCCGAACTGGACATCAGCCACCTCACGATCCTGTACCTGGAAGAAGTGTCGGTGAGTTTCGATGGCTTCAAGGCGATCAACGACCTCAATCTCTATATTGACGCCGGCGAGCTGCGTTGCATCATAGGTCCTAATGGCGCCGGCAAGACCACCATGATGGACATCATCACAGGTCGCACCCGCCCTGATTGTGGCAGCGTCTATTTCGGCCAAAGCATCAATCTGCTCAGGCTCAGCGAACCAGAGATCGCCAATGCTGGCATAGGCCGCAAGTTCCAGAAGCCCACCCTGTTCGAGAATCATAGTGTCTTCGGGAATCTGGAACTGGCCATGGCCGCCGACAAGCGCGTCTGGCCGACCCTTTTCGCCCGGCTCACCCCGGAGCAGGACGATCACATCAACCAGGTCCTGGAGACCGTAGGCCTGCTGGACCTGCGCGACCGCCCCGCCAGGGTTCTTTCTCATGGTCAAAAACAGTGGTTGGAAATCGGCATGCTGCTGGTGCAGAGGCCCAGGCTCCTCCTGGTGGACGAGCCGGTGACCGGCATGACCCATCAGGAAATGGATCACACCGCCGAACTGCTTACTTCCCTGGCGGGGGAACACACGGTCATCGTGGTGGAACATGACATGGAGTTCGTACGGTCCATCGCCCGTAAGGTGACCGTATTGCATCAGGGTAGCGTGCTGGCGGAGGGAAGCATGGACGAGGTGCAAAACAATCCCAAAGTGATCGAGGTCTATCTGGGAGAAGCGGGGCCATGCTGAGCATCAAGAAACTCAATCAGTATTACGGCGAGAGTCACGCCCTCTGGGATCTTGATCTGGAGGTTCCCGAGGGTCAATGCACCGTGCTCATGGGTCGCAATGGCGTAGGCAAGACCACCTTGTTGCAATGCATTATGGGGCTCTTGCCGATGTTTTCCGGGGCCATGGACTTTGCCGGCGTCGATCTCCGCAAGACCTCGGCGGAGCGACGCGCCAACCTGGGCATCGGCTATGTGCCCCAGGGCCGGCAGATCTTTCCCATGCTGACGGTGGAAGAGAATCTGCGGATCGGACTGCCCGCGCGGCGTGACCGCGTGCGCCAGGTGCCTGGCTTCATCTACGAACTTTTTCCGGTCCTGAAGGAGATGCTGGGGCGGCGTGGCGGCGACCTTTCCGGTGGACAACAGCAACAGCTCGCCATCGGCCGGGCACTGGTGCTGGATCCCAGGCTACTCATCCTCGATGAACCCACGGAGGGGATTCAGCCCAATATCGTCCAGGAGATCGGCGATATTTTGCGCCGACTCAATCGCGATACAGGCCTGACCCTGTTGCTGGTGGAGCAAAAGCTAACCTTCGCCCGCCGGGTGGGCGACCGCTTCGCCATCCTCGACCGGGGACATGCCATGGCCAGTGGCGCCATGGCTGATC
>JBFZDM010000416.1:0-3135 GCA_041307365.1 Chromatiaceae bacterium
CCGGCGCCAGGGTTCCGGGCGATCCTGGGACAGGGGCTCGGCGTCCGCCACCTCGGCGCGAAATAGCTGGCCATCGGTATCGTTGGGGACTCGGATCACGACAAGGGTCCTGGCGGGGTTCGGCCGCGCTCTGGATATGGACCGCCAAAGTATAGCGGATAGGCCTGCCCTCCCCGGGGACACGCTCGCCAGGCCGTGTTTCCCTTCGTCGATTCCAGTATGATGCCGGAGGGTTTCTACTTATCCTTTTTCGCCATGCGTATTCTCCTCAGTAACGACGATGGTTATCAGTCTCCTGGGCTCATGGTTCTGGCCCAGGCGCTCGCGCCCCTCGGCCAGGTCACGGTGGTGGCGCCTGACCGGGATCGCAGCGGGGCCAGTAATTCCCTGACCCTCACCGCCCCCTTGCGAGTGCGGCGCCTGGAACATGGGCATTACTACGTCGAAGGTACACCGACCGACTGCGTCCATCTGGCTATCACGGGCCTTTTGGCGGAAGAGCCGGACCTGGTCGTCGCCGGTATCAATCACGGGCCCAATCTGGGGGACGATGTCCTCTATTCGGGCACGGTGGCGGCGGCCACCGAGGGACGCTTTTTGGGTCTGCCGGCGATGGCGGTGTCTATCGCCTCCCGCGAGCCCCGCTATCTTGAAACGGCGGCCAGGGTGGCGGCGACCCTGGTGGCGAATCTGACCTCGGATGCCCTGGGATCCTCGCTCATCCTTAATGTCAATGTGCCGGACCTGCCCTTCGAGCGACTCGCGGGGATGCGGGCCACCCGTCTCGGCCATCGCCACAAGGCAGAGCCTGTCGTCCGCGCCATCGACCCCAGGGGCCATACGGTCTATTGGGTCGGGCCGGCGGGTCCCGAACAGGACGCGGGGCCTGGCACGGATTTTTATGCCCTTCGCCAGGGTTTTGTCTCGGTCACCCCCTTGCAGGTGGACCTGACGCGTCATGCCCTGCTCGACCCCCTGGCGGAGTGGCTGGAGGGCTGCGCTTGAGGCCGGAGGATGGGATAGCCTCGGACACCGGCCCTGGGGATCCGGGCGTCGGCATGACCTCACGCCGTACCCGGCAGCGGTTGCGGCGGCGTCTGGAAGCGGCGGGGATCCGCAATCCCGAGGTGCTGGACCTCCTGGGGCGTTTGCCGCGCCATCGCTTCGTCGACGAGGCCCTCTCCAGCCGCGCCTACGAGGATTCCGCCCTGCCCATCGGTCATGGCCAGACGATTTCCCAGCCTTACACGGTGGCCCGCATGACCGAGGCCCTGCTGGAGCCCGCAAGGCCGAGGACGGTGCTGGAGATTGGCACTGGCTCTGGCTTCCAGACGGCGGTGCTGGCATCTCTGGTGCGGCGGGTCTATACCGTCGAGCGGGTCTCGGCCCTGCTGGAGACGGCGCGGGAACGGCTGCGGGAATTGCGGCTGCGCAATGTGCGCCTTCGTCACGGCGATGGCGGCCTCGGCTGGCCGGACTACGCCCCATTCGATGCCATTCTGGTCACGGCGGCGCCGGAGGGCATTCCCCGGGTCCTGATCAATCAGCTTGCCATCGGCGGCTGCATGGTGTTGCCCATCGGTCAGGGCGTCGAGCAGGTTCTGGTGCGGGTCATACGCACCGAACAGGGCTATCAACACGAGATTCTCGAGCCCGTCACCTTCGTGCCCCTACTGGCGGGGCTGGCCTGAATGCCTGTCCCTGGACGCCACGGGTGCTGGCTCACCCTCGTCTGCATTCTGGTGCTGCTCGCTGGTTGCCGTGGGCTGGTGCCGGCCCCCGTCGAGGACCATTATGGCCCAGCGCCACCGGGTTTTTACCGTATCCGCCAAGGCGATACCCTGAGCGAGATCGCCGAGCGCCAGCGCATCCCCCTCAGCAAACTGGTGGCGTGGAACGACCTCGAGCCCCCCCATCGGATTTACGCGGGCCGCCTGTTGCGGATGACCCCGCCCGAGCCCAAGCTAGCCACCATGGCCCCGCCCACGGCAATCATGGCGGACGGGCCCAGGCCCCCGGCTTCCACGACGCCGCCAGCGGCGAAATCCAATGCGGGCGCCCAGGCCAAGCGCGCCGAGCCACCGAAGACCCTTGCCGCCACCCCGACCGCCCTCAAGCCCCAGACCCGGCCCCGGGACCAGACCCTCAACTGGCGTTGGCCCCTCAAGGGCAAGGTCACCCAGGACTTCGCGCCTGGCGACCCAAGACGCCAGGGTATCCGCATCGCCGGCCAGCCAGGCACAGCCGTTGCCGCCGCCGAGGTGGGCGAGGTGGTTTATGCCGGTAGTGGACTGCCGGGTTATGGGAACCTTATCATCCTCAAGCACAAGAACGATTATCTGACCACCTATGGCTTCAATCGCCGTATGCTGGTGGAGGAGGGGGCTCGGGTCAGGCGTGGCGAGCCGATTGCCGAGATGGGGCAGGGGCCCGATGGGACCTATCTCCTCCATTTCGAGATCCGGCGGGATGGCACGGCCACCGATCCCGCCGATTACTTGCCAGCCCAGCCCTGAGACAATTCCTGAGTCAATCCGGGAGGAAGGGTCCCGCATGGTCAACGCCGAAATACCAGAGGACGCGGACCTGGAGGATGAATTCGAGCCCGAGGCACCAGACATGGCCGAGGACGAGACGCGGGACCTGTCCGCCGTCTTCGCCGCCGAGGGCGCGGCGGGGGAGGAGGAAGACGGGGAAACGGAGGATATCCCACCCAGGTCCCCGCATCTCCCTCGGGAGACGGATCTCGACGCCACCCGCATCTATCTGAATGAGATTGGGGCCTCGCCCCTGCTCACGGCGACTGAGGAGGTGCGCCTCGCCCGCCTGGCCCAGGCTGGGGACGGCGGGGCGCGCCAGCAAATGATCGTCAGCAACCTGCGGCTGGTGGTCAAGATAGCCCGGCGTTACCTCTACCGCGGCCTGCCTCTCCTGGACCTGATTGAGGAAGGCAACCTCGGCCTCATCCGCGCCGTGGAAAAGTTCGACCCGGAGCGGGGCTTTCGCTTCTCCACCTACGCCACCTGGTGGATCCGCCAGACCATCGAGCGGGCCATCATGAACCAGACCCGCACCGTGCGTCTGCCCATCCATGTGGTCAAGGAAATCAACGTCTATCTCCGGGCGTCGCGGCTA
>JBFZDM010000431.1:0-3035 GCA_041307365.1 Chromatiaceae bacterium
GGCTGGTGAATTGCGGCAGGAAGGCGAGGAAGAAGAGCGCCACCTTAGGGTTGATGGCATTGGCAATGAACCCGCGCCGCAGGTAGCGCGGCCAGGGTTCGTTCGCCCCTCCTTTGATGGATCCAAGGCGTGGCGCCGAGGCGTGCCGTAAGGTTTGCACCCCGATCCAGCCCAGATAGGCGGCCCCAGCCATTTTCAGCAGGAAAAAGGCCATGGGCGACGCGGCAATGGCCGCGCTTACGCCAAGGACCGCCCACAAGGTATGGGTGAAGCAACCCAGAGCACAGCCGAGGGCGAAGCCGAAGCCGGCGGCGCGCCCCCGGGCGAGGCTCTGCCCAAGCACCATCAGATTGTCCGGGCCTGGCGCCATCGTAATCACGATGGAAACGGCGAGAAAGCCAAGGAGGGTTTCGAGGCTCGGCATCCTGGTGAGCAGCGGCAGTGGGATTGGCGAAAAGGTTTGCCGGAGATTCTGTATTCCTTATCGGCCGCCGTCAAACTTCCATGCAAAAAACAAAGGCCCGAGGTGTCCAATGGCAAAATTGGACGCGGGCCTTCTAAGCCAGACTATGCTACGGGGCGCATAACCAGACCTGGTGCGATTGTCACCTATTCCTATTACGATGAGGTTACGTCCCACCACCAGGATGAGTGGCCAAAATGGATCTTGTAGCTTTGAACAGGCAATTCCCCTGCCATAATGGCAGGATTAGCCCCCGAGGCATGATCAAGCATAAGGATAAGGATAAGGATAAGGATAAGGAATCTGATGAAATTAGGCTAATCCTGTTTCGTCATCGAGAGGCGATCAAGGCCGGGCAGGCCAAGATCGCTCCACAGACGCAGCACGGGTCCGGACTGGTTCATGCTGTAGAAGTGCAGACCCGGCGCTCCACCCTCGAGGAGGCGGCGGCAGAGGCCGAGGACGACCTCGTGACCGAAGGCGCGAATGGCCTCGATGTCGTCGCCCATGGCCTCCAGGCGTTTGCGGATCCAGCGGGGGATCTCGGCGCCGCAGGCGTCCGAGAAGCGGGCGAGCTGGGAGAAATTGGTGATAGGCATAATGCCGGGCTGGATGGGAATTTGGATGCCCAGGATGGCGCAACGATCGACGAAGCCGAAATAGGCGTCCGGGTTATAGAAATACTGGGTGATGGCGGCGTTGGCGCCGGCCTCGACCTTGCGCTTGAAGTTGGCCAGATCCTGGTCGGCGTTGGCGGCCTGGGGATGGACCTCGGGGTAAGCCGCCACCTCGATGCGAAAGTGGTCGCCGGTCTCCTGGCGGATGAAGGCGACCAGTTCGTTGGCGTTGCGGAAGTCTCCGGCGGCGCCTAGCCCCATGCCGGAGGGCAGGTCGCCGCGCAGGGCGATGAGGCGGCGTATGCCCTGGCCCTGGTAGCGGTCGAGGATGGCCTTGATCTCCCTCCGCGAGGAGCCGATGCAGGCGAGGTGAGGGGCGGCCTCGATGCCCTTGGCGAGGAGCAAGTCCAGGGTCTCAAAGGTAGAATCCCGGGTGGAACCGCCGGCACCATAGGTCACGGAGAAGTATTCCGGCCCAACGGCGTTCATCTGGTCGATACTGACCGCAAGCCTGGTCATCCCCTCCGGCGTCTTGGGGGGATAAAGCTCGAAGCTGAAGGAGGGGTGCTCGATTCTTTGGGCGCTCATGCTTGCTCCTGCCAGGGGGGCGCAACTTGCAGGGCCTTGGTGGAGGGTAGGGGGCCTCACGCCAGGATGCCTCATGATCATTGGTGCCGGGGCGCCATGGGCTTGTGCCCATTTCGCCCCGAGACGCCATCAGTACCGATAGTAATCGGGCTTGTAAGGACCCGCCACCGGGACGCCGATATAGTCGGCCTGGGACTGGCTGAGCTGGCTGAGGTGGACGCCGATTTTGCCCAGGTGCAGGCGCGCCACCTCCTCGTCCAGCTTTTTCGGCAGGACATAGACGCCTATCGGGTACTGGTCGCGATGGTTGAAGATTTCCATCTGGGCCAGGATCTGGTTGGTGAAGCTGTTGGACATGACGAAGCTGGGGTGGCCGGTGGCGCAGCCCAGGTTCACCAGGCGGCCCTTGGCGAGCAGGATGATGCGCCGGCCGGTGGGGAAGATGACGTGATCCACCTGGGGCTTGATCTCGTCCCAGACGTAGCCCTCGATGGAGGCGACATCGATCTCGTTGTCGAAGTGGCCAATATTGCAGACGATGGCCTGGTCCTTCATGGCCAGCATGTGGTCATGGGTGATGATGTCGAGGTTGCCGGTGGCGGTGACGAAGATGTCCGCCAGGGGCGCGGCCTCCTCCATGGTGACCACCTTGTAACCTTCCATGGCGGCCTGGAGGGCGCAGATGGGGTCAATCTCGGAGACCCAGACCTGGGCGCCCAGGCCGCGCAGGGACTGGCAGCAACCCTTGCCCACGTCGCCATAACCGCAGACCATGGCGACTTTGCCGGCGATCATGACATCGGTGGCGCGCTTGATGCCGTCCACCAGGGACTCGCGGCAGCCGTAGAGGTTGTCGAACTTGGATTTGGTGACCGAGTCGTTGACGTTCATGGCCGGGAAGAGGAGGGTCTCGGCCTTGGCCATCTCGTAGAGGCGATGGACGCCGGTGGTGGTCTCCTCGGTGACGCCGCGAATCTCGGCGGCGAGCCGGGTCCAGTGCTGGCTGTCGCGCTGGAAGGTCCGGCCGAGGACGCCGAGGATGGCGCGCCACTCCTCATTATCCTGGGCGGTCGGTGCGGGGACGACGCCGGCCTTCTCGTATTCGACGCCCTTGTGCACCAGCAGGGTGGCGTCGCCGCCATCGTCCAGGATCATGTTGGGGCCGCCGCCGTCGGGCCAATTGACCACCTGCTCGGTGCACCACCAGTATTCCTCCAGGGTCTCGCCCTTCCAGGCATAGACGGGGACGCCGCCCGCGGCAATGGCGGCGGCGGCATGGTCCTGGGTGGAAAAGATGTTGCAGGAACACCAGCGCACTTGGGCGCCAAGCGCGACCAGGGTCTCGATGAGAACCGCGGTCTGGATGG
>JBFZDM010000005.1:0-8742 GCA_041307365.1 Chromatiaceae bacterium
GCCGCCCTGTTGCGCGTCGGCGCGGTCAGGCGCGAGCGTTGCGACGATTGCCTGGACTGCTTCGCGGTGTGTCCCGAGCATCAGGTCATCCGGCCCGCGCTCAAGGGGGCGGACAAGGGTCTGGGGCCTGTGATCCTGTCCGGTCACTGTACCAATTGTGGGCGCTGTATCGATGTCTGCGGTCGAGATGTCTTTGCGTTCACCACACGGTTTTCCAATAACAATCGCCAGGCTGTATCCGGCGATAACCACACATGAGAGGTGTCGTCATGAAGCCATCCGTATCCCTTCTGGCCATGCTGTTAGCCGGTCAGGCCGGGCTGGCGGGGCAAGTTCTCGCCGGAGTCGTATCCTTGCGCGGCGATCTGCCGATTCCGGTGACCGAGCCAGCGCCGGAGCCACACAAATACATCAACGACAAGGAAAATATCCCGCGCAACTTCGAGCAGCAGCCACCCTTGACGCCCCATACCGATGAGCAGTACTCGATCAATCTCAAGGAGAACGGGTGCCTGGAGTGCCACATGAAGTTGCCGGGGGACGAGGAGGCCAAGTCCGTCGAGATGAGCGAATCCCATTTCATTGATCGCAACGGCAACAAGCTCGACCGGCCGGCGGGCAACCGTCATTTCTGCACCCAGTGCCATGTGCCGCAGGTCGACGCCAAGCCACTGGTGGAAAATAGCTTCCAGTCGGCGGCCCTGAAGTGATTTCTGGCATGGAGGGGTGGGACCCGACTCGGAGGGTGTTGGGTCCATGACCCAATATAGGGGGTGTCCCTGGCGAGGGCACCCCCTAAACCCGTCATCGGAGGCTCGATGCGCATGATCCAGACCCGCAAGCCCGAATCGTTACATCTGGCGTCAGGCCCGGAAGAAGCTGGCGAGATCGAACTCGCCGATGCGGACATCCTGGAGGCGATGCGCGAGATCCATGGTTATCTCGACATCAGCACGGCAGACTTCCGGGACCTCTACCATTTGGCCTATCACCATGCGATGGACAGGATGTTCCACGGCATCACGGCCCGTCGTCTGATGCGCGCCGCGATCCACCCCCTCGCCCCCGATACCCGGCTCGCGGACGCCATCCCGCTTTTCGTGAGCCAGGGTCTTAAGACACTCCCCGTCGTCGATCCGGAGGGTCGGGTGCTCGGCATTCTGACCGAGACGGACGTCCTGCGCGCGTTCGGCGCGGCGAGCTTTCTTGCCCTGGTCGAGCGTCTGATGACTGAGCCAGGCGTCATCAGCCCCGACCAATGCCGTCGATCCGTCAGCGAGTTGATGACGAGTCCGGCGGTGAGCGTGCCCCTGGACGCGGGTTTTCGCCAGCTCGTGGCGGCCTTTACCAGCCACTCGGGACGTGGCATGCCAGTGCAAGGTCCCGATGGGCGACTGGCGGGCCTGCTGCTGCGTAAGCAATTCCTGAATGTTTGCCACATGGAGGGTCCGGCCTGAGAAGGCACATGGCCTAACCCGATGTTGCCTGCTCGGCAACCAAGCCGCGCAGCACCCCTAAGGCGGTCGCGACCACGTCCGACTCGGTCTCCGTAGGATAAACAACATAGGCGGGCAGACGCAGGGTGGGGCTATCCAACACCTGCTGGAGACAGCCGCCGCGCAGATAAGAGACCGCCACCCGCTCGGGGACGAAGCAGGTGCCGCCGTTGGCGAGGATCAACTGCAGGCCAAGCCAACCGATGTTGGCCGTCAGGGCTGGGCGCTCGAGATCCGGATAGACCTTGCGGTGCTGGGCATAAAAGGTCGGCCCCCAGTCCACATAGACATAACCATCGTCCGGCGCGCGCGGCCGCGGGTCGGGGCTCACCAGGATGAGGGTCTCGTCGAACAGGTACTCCACTTGGAGGCCCGCGCCCTGCCGCGGACTGTACATCAGAGCCAGGTCCATAGTCCCCGCGATCACGCGGCGCATCAGGTCTTCCTCGAAGCCGATCTCGGTATTCAGCGAGATATCGGGTGCCATCTTGCGCATCCGCCCCGCCCAGCGTGGCAGGAACTCATCCCACAAGGCGATGCGCGCGCCAATCGTGAGGCTGGCGCGAAACCGGCTCGGCAAACCCACGTCATGACGCGCCTGTTCGAAGGTCAGCAGCAGGGTCTTGGCGTGGCGCAGAAACCGCCGTCCGGCCGGGGTCAACAGGGCCCCAGCACGGTTACGCACGAACAGCCGCGCGCCAAGCGTCTGCTCGAGGTTCTGGATGCGCGCGCTCACCCTGCCGCCAACCAGCGGCAGCATCCTGGTATCAGGGTTGCAGCGCTACGATGGCCGCCTCGATGGGGAGATCCCGATCGAACTGTGGTCGATCACCGAGTCCGAGCAGGATGACAAGGGCCTATCCAGCGGATTCCCGGCGGGGAGCAACGCCTACCCCGGCATGACGACCCGCGTGGTAAAGGTAGGTAACCAAGAGATCCTCACCGACAGCGAGGGTTATCTGGTCAACCCCTCGGATTGGTCCGAGGGCTTCACCCGTGCCTTGGCCGCGCTGGAGGGGCTGGTGCTGACCACCGAACACTGGGAGGTCATTCGCTATCTGCGGGCCAGTTTTGCCCGGCACGGGACACAGGCGACGGTGCGCGACATGATCGCTCACTTCCGTCAGGTGTGGGGGCGAGAACGAGGCAATAACCGCTATCTCCACCATATTTTCCCACGTGGTGGCCCGCAGAAGCAGGGTAATCGTCTCGCTGGCCTGCTGCGTACCAAGGGGGAGCACTGATAAGCGCACCGGCCCGGACCCGGTACCCCTTGGCGCGGGTATCGGGCGGATCGCCAGGAGCCATGGTCTGTGCTCAGAGGTCGGCGATCAATTCGTTGAGCCGCGCCCCCATGCGGCGCTGGTGCTGGATGGCGTCGTCGTAGGCTGCCAGTTGGAGCCGGCTCTCCTCGCCTTGGGCCTTGGCCCACCGAGGGGCTTCCGCTTGGCGAACGAGATCCAGTTGCCTCAGGGTCTCGGCGAAGGCCAGGCTGAAGTCCTTGAGGGCGACCTCTATCTCCTCTCCCCGGCGAATAACGAGGTCATCCGCGGTCAGGCGGCTCATGTCCTCGTCCAATTCCTGCAGCCGTTTGGTCAACTGATGGATTCGGGCATTCACACCCTTCCTCGCCCCAGGCCGCGCCATAAACATTAACTTCCGTACGGAAAACCCAAAGAGGTCCTGGTGTAGCCGCTGGTACTCGGTCCGCAAGGACGCCATTTCATACAGACTTTTGACCAGGTTTGACATAGAGTTTCCGCTAGCGATCGGAGGTGGGTTGCGGTCGGGCGCCGCGCTGGTTCCGGGAGCGGCTTGGGCGCGCTGGCTAGCCTAAGCCTCATCGCGGCGCATTGCTAGCCCCCTCGCTCGGGTCTTGCCCCGGCAGTGTCTGGATGCGCCTAGCCCTGCTACCCTGACGCGTCCCCGGCAAACCGCCCGCGGTTAAGAAACGGGAGGGGGGAATAGGAAAAGGGGCTGCACTTTGGGCAGGCGAACACTAGAATGGGCCTCAAACCCGCCCCAACAGCCCAGCTTTGATCGAATCCCGAGTGGTGAGATATTGATGCTAGCGAGCAGAGTGATACTGGAGGCCCCGATTGCTGTCATGCTGTCTGGGGGAACAGGGCTAAGGTGGCGGAGGCCACGCGGGACATGACCCAGTATTATCGGGCTTATAACCTGCTGGTGGTGGCTGGCGTTCATAACTCGTCGTCGACGGCTAAGCCGAGTAGGCCGGACATTGCATGGAGTTTCCGACGTTCACGGCCCTGGTCTTCCCCCTCGTGCTATTGAGCATCCTGGTGGCCAGCCTGCCCATTTAGTCGCGTTAATTCTGATACAAATTTCCTTACAGGCTGGAGCCGCCCAGCGGTATCGGCGGCGAGGGTGCCAAATCATGGCAAGCAAGACCTTTTTGGTGGAGTCGGCGGCGGGGCAGCGAGTACCCTTCCTGCGCGGCATCCTGGTGCAGTCGCTGGTGGATGTGGGTCTTTCCTTCGCCGATGCCTATGCCGTCGCTAACCGTGTCCGCAACCAGTTGGATGGGGATGCCGAAGTCCTGACCACGGGAGACTTGCGGCGCCTGGTGGGCGAGGAGTTGGAACGTCGTTATGGGACCGAGGTCCGCCGTGACTATGAAGCCGGCAGTGGCGGGATGCCGCGCGTGGTGGTACGGCGTCATGGCAGCGAGGAGCCCTTTTCCACCGGTGTTCTGGCACGCCACCTGGAGGGTTGCGCCATCCGCCCCGAGGTGGCCGCCCGAGGGGCCGCCATGGTCCATGCCAACCTGCGCGAGCAGGGGCTGAGCCTTGTAAGCCGCAAGGAACTGCGCCAGGTGGTCTATGCGACCCTCAAGTCCGGGGGCTTTCAGGGCGCCGCCAATCGCTTTCTTTCGCGCTGCCGTTTCAACGACAGTGGCCAGCCCCTCATAGTCCTCATCGGCGGTACCACCGGGGCGGGCAAGAGCACCCTGGCTACCCGTCTGGCCTATCTTCTCGACATAGTCCGCACCCAATCGACGGATATGATGCGGGAGATCATCCGCTGCTATCTGGTGCCTCATGTGGCGCCTACCCTGGGCTATTCCAGCTTCGACGCCTGGCGGGGCCTGCCCCGGATCGAGGGGTCGGCGGCCTCCGCCCAGGACCCGGTCGTCGCCGGTTTCCTGGCCCAGTTCGGCACTGTGCGGGTGGCCCTGGAGGCGACTATCACCCGCGCCGTCAAGGAGCGCACCGACCTCATCGTGGATGGCGTCCATGTGCTGCCGACCCATCTGGACCTGACGGAAGTCCAGGACAAGGCCGTGCTGGTCCCCCTGATGCTGGCGGTGACGACCCGGGACCGGCTGGACGAGCAGTTCAAACGCCGCGGCCACGAGGCCCCGGATCGGGATTCGGATCGCCATCGCGAGATGTTGTCCGAGATCTGGACCCTCCAGACCTTCATGGTCGATCAGGCGCAAAAGGCGGATATCCCGGTGCTGGTGAACTGGGACATGAACGAGACCGTGAGCCATGTCATGGACGAGGTCATGAGGCGCATTGGCGAGCGCTTCCCCCCCGATCCCGAGGTGCTGGCATGAGGTGGCTCCTGGCCAAGGCAAGGGTCCGGCTGCCGGAGGCGGCCGCCCCCCTTTGGCGAAGCTACAGCCCTATCCTGCTGGTGGCCCTGCTTGGGGTCCTGGCGACCTGGATGGTCTGGGCCCGCATCGCTGACCTGGAGCATCAGCGGCGCTTCGCCGCCTTCTCCGAGGCTGCCCGGGATCGCATACTGGTGGTGCAGCGGGAACTGGATTATGCCCTGGGCCTGGTGCAGGACCTGGGGGGGTTCTTTGATGCCGCATCCCTGGTCACGCGGCGGCAGTTCCGCGAGTTTGTCGCTCCGACCCTCAAGCGCAACCGCGCCATCCACTCCTTGCAATGGGCACCGCGGGTGGCGCGGGAGGGGCGACGTGACTTCCTTGCCAAGGTCCGCCCTGGCATACCCCGCTTCCAGATCCATGAGCTGGCCGCCAACGGCGAGCGCCGGCTCGCCCCCGAGCGGCCCCTTCATTTCCCCATCCTTTATGTCCAGCCTTATCCGGAAAACACGCCCCTGCTAGGCCTGGACCTGGCGGCCGATCCGGTGCTGCTCGACCTGTTAGCCAAGGCGGCGGAGCGAAGGACTCTGGTGGTTGGCGAGTTCGAACAGGGAGGCCAGGCCGAGGCGAGCCTCATCACTGTCTATCGCCCCGTCTTTACCCGTGCCGAGGAGGGTGAGGCGGTGGAGATCCTGGGGGATGTCGAGGCCGATCCGGTGAGCGTCGAGGGGCAGGAGGTGCGGGGCTTTGCCATCGGTGTCTTCCGCTTTGGCGAACTCGTCGAACAGGCCTTGGCTAGCCTGAGCCCAGGTGGCGTGGATATCGGCTTTTGGATCCAGGGCGGAAATGGGGGGCGGCGCCTGTTTCATGTCCACCGTTCCCGCTACCGGGACGAGGCCAATTGGCAGCCGGACCTGGCCCCCATCGCCGCCACCTATGAGAGCCAGGTCCGGGCTGGAGACCTGACCTGGACCCTGATCTGCGCCCCGGTGCCGGGCTCCTTCCAGAGCGAGGGTTGGAGCGGTTGGCTGATCCTGGGCGGCGGTTCCGCCTTCACCTTGCTCACCTGCGTCTATCTCTTCGCCCTCATCGGCCGGGACCGCCAGGTGCGGCGGCTGGTGGCGGAACGCACCCTGGAATTGTCCCGGGCCAACGAGGCCCTTAACACCGAGATCGCCGAGCGCCGCCGGGCGGAGCAGGCCCTGCAGTACCTCAATATCACCCTCGAGCACCGGGTGGAACGGCGCACTGCCGAGTCCGAGCGGCGGGCGCGGGACCTGGAACAGTTTGCCTACGTCACATCCCATGACCTCAAGGCGCCTCTGCGCGGTATCGCCAATCTAGCCGAATGGCTCAAGGAGGACCTCCATGACCGGCTGACCCCCGAGACCCAGGAACAGCTCGACCTGTTGCGGGACCGGGTGGCGCGCATGAATGCCCTCATTGAGGGGCTGTTGGAGTATTCCCGCATCGGTCGGGTGGCGGGGAGCCTGGAGGAGGTGGACGTTGGCCCGCTGGTGGCGACACTGGTGGACTCCCTGGATCCGCCAACGGGCTTCCGGGTGGAAATTGCACCGGACCTGCCGGTCCTCCATACCGACCGGCTGCACCTTTCCCAGGTCTTCGCCAATCTCATTACCAACGCCATCCGTCACCATGACCGCGACCAGGGCTGGGTGGGGGTTTCGGGCCGGGACCTCGGAGATCGCTGGCTCTTTGCCGTCGAGGACGACGGTCCCGGGATTCCCCTTGAATTCAGGGATAAGGTATTTCTCATGTTCCAGACCCTGGGCGTCAAGGATTACGGCGCCAATACTGGCATTGGCTTGGCCTTGGTCAAGAAGCTGGTGGAGGAACATGGCGGGACCATCCACCTCGAGGACGCCAGCCTCGAGAAGGGCATCCGGCGCGGCTGCCGCTTCATATTCACCTGGCCCAGGCGTGCACAGGCCGGGGACCCTGGCGGGGACGACGTACAAACCAATCGAGACGCTACGAGATGAACGACCCCAGCGGCAGCATCCTGCTCGTGGAGGATGATCGCGTCGATGTCATGACGGTGCAGCGCGCTCTCAAGCGGCATGCCATCGCCATCCCTCTGCATGTTGCCCGCACCGCCACCGAGGCTCTGGCCCTGTTGCGCGGCGAGGGAACGCCCCGGCTTGAGCCGCCGCCAGGGCTGATCCTGCTGGATCTCAACCTGCCACGCATGAGTGGCATCGAGTTCCTCCAGGCCCTGCGGGCGGACCCCCGGCTGCGGGACCTGACGGTGATTGTGCTGACGTCCTCCAACGAGCCCACCGACCGCGCCGCGGCCTTCCGCTACGAGGTTGAGGACTACATCGTCAAACCCCATTCCTTCGAGGAGTTCGCCACCGCCATCCAGACGGTTATCGGCGACCTTTTCGGCCAGGGAGCGGGTGAGGGGGAGCGGGAGACGTCATGCGCCTGATCCTGGTTCGCCATTTTCGTACCCAGAGCAACGAGGCCCGCCGCATCATGGGCTGGGGCGATGCCCCACCGGCGCAAGACTGGGAGAGCGATCTGCTGGACGTGGACAATTGTCTGAAGGCCCGGAAACTGGCGTTCGACGCCATCCATTCCAGTGACCTGGGCCGGGCCCGCAATACGGCTCTCTACTATGCCAGGCGCCGGGGCCTGGACGCGGTGGAGAGTCATGTCGCCTTCAATGAAATCAACTATGGCGAACTCTTCGGCCTCGACAAGGACGCGGTGGTCCAGGCCTATCCCCAATTCAAGCAGGATCCGGACTATGTCTTTCCCGGCGGCGAGAGCTTCCGCCAGATGCAGGCCCGTTGCCGGACCCATCTCCTTGACCTGGCGACGCGTCATCCCACCCAGACCCTGTTGCTGGTCGCCCACGCCGGCGTCATCCGCGCCCTCGTCTGCCATTTCCTGGGCCTGGAACTGGCGGCCAACCTGCGCCGCAAGATCTCCCACCGTTACATTGGTGACTTCTGCCTCCAAGGGGGGCTTTGTACCTGCTATGACGAGCTGGGGCAGCCTTCGGGCTTTGTGCGCGATGGTGTTATCGCCCTACCCTGGACGCCCCCGGCCTCCTAGTCCTTTCCTGGGTTCCTTGATCCGCCGGGGCGCTTTGCCGCTCCCCGCCCGCACCCCATGGGGTATCATGCGGTAATCCTAGCCCCTCCGCCGGAGCCCCTTGCCCATGCTTGTCCTACGCGGCGCCCCCGCCCTTTCGGATTTTCGTCTGCGCAAGCTCGAACGACGCATGGCGGCCGACACGGGTCGAAAGCTGACCTTCTATGCCGAGTTCCGGCATTTCGTCGAACTGGAGCAGACCCTGGACGAGGGGGAGCGCGCGGTCCTGGACCACCTCCTGCGCTATGGGCCCAAGTTGATCGGGCGCGAGCCCGCGGGCGAACTCTTTCTGGTGGTCCCCCGGCCTGGGACTCTTTCGCCCTGGTCATCCAAGGCCACGGACATTGCCCGCAACTGCGGGCTGGGCAAGATCCGGCGCATCGAGCGAGGCACGGCCTACTGGCTGGCGGCCGCCGATGATCCCTTGTCCGCCGAGCATCGCCAGGCGGTGCTGGCGGCCCTGCACGATCGCATGACCCAGCGGGTGTTGTTCGACGAGGAAGACGCGGCCTGCCTCTTTCACCAGGCCGAGCCCAGGCCCTG
>JBFZDM010000035.1:0-2613 GCA_041307365.1 Chromatiaceae bacterium
GGCCCAGGGTCTTGGCCAGGGCTGGAGCGGCGTAGAGTTCGAGTTCCGCATCCAGGGAGGAGCCGATGAGCCCGGCCTGGCGCGCCGCTTCCAGGGGCTTGGCGACGGCGAACCGTACCGCCAGCACCTGCTGCCAGAAGGCGCGATCAAAGGTATCGCCGGCATCCAGGGCAAAGAGCCCGGGGTACCACTCGGCCAGAAACACCGACCCCTCCCGCTCCCCCGGCAGATAGCGCCAGAGTTCGTCGGCGGTGAAACTGAGGATGGGCGCCAGCCAGCGCGTCATGGCCTCGGCGATGTGGTACATGGCGGTCTGGCAGGAACGCCGGGGCCGGCCGTCGGGCGGGGTGGTGTACTGGCGGTCCTTGATGACGTCCAGATAGAAGCCGCCCAGGTCCACTACACAGAAGTTGTGGATCTTCTGGTAGATCAAATGGAACTGGTAGTCGTGGTAGGCAGCGATGATCTCTTCCTGAAGTTGCCAGGCGCGATCCACCGCCCAGCGGTCGAGCTCGAGCAGGTCCGCCGGGGCGACCCGATTGACCGACGGGTCGAAGCCGTTGAGGTTGGCTAGCAGGAAGCGCGCTGTGTTGCGGATGCGCCGGTAGGCGTCGGCGGTGCGCTTGAGGATCTCGTCGGAGACGCTCATCTCGCCGCGATAGTCGGTGGCCGCCACCCAGAGGCGGATGATGTCGGCGCCCAGGGTCTTCATGACGTCCTGGGGGCGTACCACGTTGCCCTTGGACTTGGACATCTTCTCGCCCTTGGCATCGACGGTGAAGCCATGGGTGAGGACGGCGCGGTAGGGGGCTCGGTCCTTCATGGCGACCGAGGTCAGCAGGGACGACTGGAACCAGCCACGATGCTGGTCCGAGCCCTCCAGGTAGAGGTCCGCCGGCGATCTCAGGTCCGGCCGCTGGTCCAGGACGCAGGCGTGGGTGACGCCGGAGTCGAACCAGACGTCCAGGGTGTCCTGGACCTTGTCGTAGTGGGCGGCCTCGGCGGTGCCGATCAGGTCCGCGGGACTCAGTTCGAACCAGGCCTCGACGCCCCTGGCCTCAACCCGCAGCGCCACTGCCGCGATGAGTTCCGGTGTGCGGGGATGCGGGGCCCCGGTCTCCTTGTGCACCAGCAGGGGGATGGGCACCCCCCAGGTGCGCTGGCGGGAGATGCACCAGTCCGGGCGATTGCGCAGCATGGCCTCGATGCGCGCGCGGCCCCAGTCCGGCAGCCACGCGACCCGCGCGACCTCGCGCAGGGCGGCGTCGCGCAGGCCCTGCTTGTCCATGCCGATGAACCACTGGGGGGTGGCGCGGAAGATGATGGGGGTCTTGTGGCGCCAGCAGTGGGGATAGCTGTGGCTGAGGCGCGCCGCCTGGACCAGGGCGCCGCGGGCCTTGAGGGTTTCGACCACCTGCTCGTTGGCGCTGAAGACGTGCTCGCCGGCGAACAGGGGGGTGTCGGGCAGGAAGCGGCCGTCGCCGCCCACCGGGTTGTCCACCGCCAGGCCGTAGCGCGCGCCGACGAGGTAGTCCTCGATGCCGTGCCCCGGGGCTGTGTGGACGGCGCCGGTGCCGGCATCGAGGGTGACGTGCTCGCCCAGGATGATCGGCACTTCGCGGTCGTAGAAGGGGTGCTGGAGCCGGAGCCCCTCAAAGGCGTCGCCGCGGCCATAGGCAATGACCCGGTAGCGGTCGATGCCCCAGCGGTCGAGGGTGTCGCGCATCAGGCCCTCGGCCAGGATGAGGCGCTCGCGGCCATGGTCGCCCTCGGTCTGGACCAGGACGTATTCCAGCTCGGGATTGAAGGCGACAGCCTGGTTGGCGGGCAGGGTCCAGGGGGTGGTGGTCCAGATGACCACGGCCAGGGGACCCTCGCCGTGGCCGTCTGGCACCGAGTGGCAGCGGGTGAAGAGGGCCTCCTCGTCCAGGACCGGGAAGCGGACGTCGATGGCGATGGATGCCTTGTCCGCGTATTCCACCTCCGCCTCCGCCAAGGCCGAGCCGCAGTCGATGCACCAGTGCACCGGCTTGTAGCCCTGGTGGACATGGCCATGGGCCAGGATCACCCCCAAGGCGCGGATGATGTCGGCCTCGAAGCGGAAGTCCATGGTCAGGTAGGGCTGCTCCCAGTCGCCGAGCACCCCCAGGCGCTTGAAGTCGCGGCGTTGGCCGTCCACCTGACGCGCGGCATAGGCGCGACAGGCGCGGCGGAACTGGGCGGCGCTGATCTTGGCGCCGGGCTTGCCTTCCTTCTTCTCGACCTGGAGTTCGATGGGCAGGCCGTGGCAGTCCCAGCCTGGCACATAGGGGGCGTCCAGGCCATCCAGGGTGCGGGACTTGACGATGATGTCCTTGAGGACCTTGTTGACGGCGTGGCCGATGTGGATGTCGCCGTTGGCGTAGGGCGGGCCGTCGTGCAGGATGAATGACTCGGCCCCGGCGCGGGCGGCCCGGATCTGGCCGTAGAGGTCCATGGCTTCCCAGTGCGCCAGCAGCTCCGGCTCCCGCTGGGCGAGGTTCGCCTTCATGGGAAAGCCGGTGTTGGGGAGGTTGAGGGTGTTCTTGTAATCGCTCACGGGGCTGGGTCCTGAGGGGGGCGGGGCGGGCAAGG
>JBFZDM010000062.1:0-3038 GCA_041307365.1 Chromatiaceae bacterium
AACCGTCTCCCTGGCGCCGGGTTACATCCAGCATGTTACCCACATCCTCCTCGCCCGTGATCTCTACGAACAGACCGCCACGGGCGATGAACCCGAGCCGGTTGAAGTCGTCCCCTGGCCCCTGGCCAAGGCCGACGCCCTGTTGACGCGACCCGACTTTAGCGAGGCCCGCGCCATCGCCGCCATCTGGCTGGTGCGGCGGTTTCTGGAGGCAGAGGCGGGAACTCGCCCCCCTTAAGCCCAGGTTGACCAGGTTCCAGGGGTCGCCTAGTTTGTCGCCTTGCCGCCAGGGACTTTCAGCGGCTGCGGGCGATGGCAAATCCCTTCCCCCCAATAATCCTGTCAATGCTGGAAGTTCCGTCAATCCAGGCTCAAAAGCTTGGAAATAGGGTAACCATGATGCTGGAACCTACTGTGATAAATCGAATTATTTTCGTTTTGGCCCTGCTCTTTGCCACGGGTGGGTTTGCGGGCGATCAGGAGGACGACGCCTTCGATGACTCCCCCCGCGAGGAGGCGGTGGTGTACCCCCAGTGGTTCAAGGAGGGCCTTCTCGACCTGCGCGATGACCTGAAGGAGGCCGTGCAGGCGGGCAAACAGGGGCTCCTGGTCTATTTCGGCCAGGCGAGGTGCGCCTATTGTCACCGCCTGCTGGATGTCAACTTTGGTCGCGATGACATTGCCAACTATACCCGCCAACACTTTGATCTAATTGCCCTGGATGTCCGGGGTTCCCGGGAGGTGACCGCCATGGACGGGGCCGTGCTGACCGAACGGGAATTTGCCATGATGGAGGACACCAACTTTACGCCCTCCATCCTTTTTTATGACAGGGATGGCCGGGAGGCGCTTCGGCTGCGGGGCTACTATCCCCCCTACCAATTCCGCGCCGCCCTCGAGTACGTGGCCGGTGGCCATTACGCGGAGGAGGGCTTTCGTGACTACCTGGCGCGGGGAGACAATCGGCGGGTCTTCGATGCCGAGGATCTGAACGAGGAGGACTTTTTCTCTCCGCCGCCCTACAACCTGGATCGTAGCCGCCGCGCTGGGGAGCGTCCGCTGGTGGTCTTCTTCGAGCAAGGGGACTGTCACGCCTGCGATGTGCTGCATGGCCAGTTGTTACAGGATGGGACCATTCGCGGTCTGATTCAGGGTCTGGATTCAGTGCAGCTCAATATGCACGCCGATACCCCGGTAGTAACACCCGCCGGGGTCCGGACGCGGGCGCGGGACTGGGCCGCTGAACTGGGATTCTTCTACGCTCCGACCCTGGTCTTTTTCGACGAACAGGGCAGGGAAATCCTGCGTCTCGACTCCCTGGCCCGCTTCTATCGCCTGAGCCAGGTGCTCGGCTATGTCTCCAGCCGCGCCTATCGGGACCAGAGTTACCCGCGCTGGCGCGAAAATCGCCAAGACTGATACCAGGTTGGATATTGGCGGCCGGCCCTGGCCGTCGTCACTCCGCCGCGGGGAAGTTTGTGCGACGCAACCTATACCGCTATGGTTAAGGGGGGCCGGGACCAGGACTGGCGGTGCCGGGTAGGTCCGGGAGTTGGCGAGTCGTCATCTTTGAGCCTTAGCCTTCGCCAGGGTCAGTCTTTGTAAGGCCAAAGTCGTTTTCATAGAAATCCTATGCAAATCAATCTTTATGTGGCCGGGGCCGGTACGGGCACTGGCAAGTCCGTGGTCGTCCTGGGCCTGATGGAGATGCTCTCGGCGATCAACCGCAAGATCGGTTTTTTCCGGCCCATCGTCCAGCGATCTCCGGAGGAGGATTCGCTCATCGAACTGATGCGTACCCGCTACAACCTCCCTTTCGAACCCGAATTGCTCTACGGCTGCACGGCGGCAAATGCCCAGCACCTCCTAGGCAGCGGTCACTATGACGAACTGATCAAGCAGATTCATGCCAAGTTCAAGGCCCTGGAAGAACAATGCGACCAAGTGCTCTGTGCTGGCACGGACTATGACGGCCTGGTGCCCTCCCTGGAATTCGACTTCAACGCGGACCTCGCCAATAATCTTGGATGCCTCCTCATCGTCGTAGTCAAGGGCTTTCATCGCGATCCCGAGGAGATACTCGACGCCGTGCGCATGGCCCAGGAATCCTTGCTGGACCGTGGCAGCGACGTCTGGGCCACCATTATCAACGGCGTGTCCCAAGAGCATCTGGCGGTCCTGCGCGAACGGGTGCGATCGGCCCCATCGCAAGAATCGGCGGTCTATGTCATGCCGGAGCATCCCTTCCTTGGTCAGCCGACCGTGGGCGAGATTTGCCGTGCCCTCAAGGCGCGCCGCCTCTATGGAGACGACGATTCCCTCACCCAGGTGGTGACCCACTTCAAGATCGCCGCCATGGAGATTCCAGACTTCCTCAACCATCTGGAGGACGGCTCCCTCATCATTACCCCTGGCGATCGCGCGGATATCATCCTGGCCAGCCTGGTGGCGGATGCCTCCACCACCTTCCCCCGTGTTGCTGGCCTGCTGCTTACCGGTGGCCTGGACCTGGCCGAGAACCTGCGCAAACTCATGGGGGGGCTGAGGCGCGCCAAGGTGCCTATCCTCAGCGTGGATACCGACACCTATATGACGGCAATGGACCTGAATCGGGTCCACGCGACCATCCTGCCCGACGATGATCGCAAGATCGCCGCCGCCATCGGCCTCTTCGAGGCCAACGTCATGAATGAATTGCCGCAAAGGCCCCCGGAGCGGCATCTGGAACGGCGCACGCCGCTCATGTTCGAGTACGAACTCTTCCGACGCGCCAAGTCCCAGCGCCGCCATATCGTGCTGCCGGAGGGCGAGGAGGAGCGCATCCTGCGCGCCGCCGAGATCCTGGTCCTACGCGACGTGGTGGATCTCACCCTACTCGGCGACCCGGACAAGATCGGCCGCCGCATCCGGGACCTGGGGCTCAAGCTCAACGGCATCGGGATCCTTGATCCCCTGACCTCGCCTGACCGGGAGCGCTATGGGCGCGCCTATTTCGAACTGCGCCGGCACAAGGGCATCTCGGAGCAGTTGGCCTTCGA
>JBFZDM010000087.1:0-8280 GCA_041307365.1 Chromatiaceae bacterium
GGAGATGTCATTCTAGATTTGCTTAGCTGTCAAGCCCCGAGTGATCATAACCGGGTCTCCTGCCCGCCATTGTGTTGGTTCTGGGCCTGGTCCACTCCACCCCGTAAGCTTGTCGCCCAGAACGATGGCGCGGTGTCGGGTCTTCGGTCGGCACCCTATCCCCAGTGGCTTGACATTGTCACAGCCAGCGGGGGATGAGGATCAGGGCCCAGACGCTGGTGGCGAAGACGATAACCAGGAAGACCGCCGCCGAGCCGATGTCCTTGGCGCGGCCGGAGAGTTCGTGCCGCTCCAGGCCGATCCGATCGACCACGGTCTCGATGGCGGAATTCAGCAATTCGACGATGGGCACCAGGAGGAGACTGCCGATCAGCAGGGCCCGTTCCAGCGGTGCCTCCCCCAGCCATAGCCCGAGGGGCAGGAGCGCGATCAGGACCCACACTTCCTGGCGGAAGGCCTCTTCGTGCTGGTAGGCGGCCTTGAAGCCTGCCTGGGAAAAGTGCCAGGCATTGACCAGGCGCCGCCAGCCCTTGGCATTCTGATTAGCCATGGGATGGTGACTCCCGCCAGGCTAGGTCCGGCTCCCGGGCGGCGCGGACATCGTCCAGGCGGCGCACCGGCAGGCTGTGGGGCGCGCCCTTGACCCGCTCCGGGTCCGTCTGGACCTCCGCGCGGATAGCGGTCATGGCCGCCACAAAGCCGTCCAGTTCCTCCGGGGTCTCGGTCTCCGTGGGTTCGATGAGCAGGCACTCGGGGACCAGCAGGGGGAAATAGGTGGTGGGGGCGTGGAAGCCGTAATCCAGCAGGCGTTTGGCGAAGTCCATGGCGTTGACGCCCGTCGCCTTGGCCTCATGGCGCAGGGTCAGGATGAACTCGTGGCTGGCACGGCGCTGGCCATAGGCGGGCTCGAAGCCCGCCGCGATCAGGCGCTTGAAGAGGTAGTTGGCGTTAAGGCTGGCATATTCGGCGATGCGCTTCATGCCCTCCCGCCCCACCAGCCGGGCGTAGATGTAGGCCCGCAGCAGGATGCCGATATTGCCGCCGAAGGCGGTGAGGCGGCCGATGCTCATGGGGCGGTCGGCCTCCTCCAGCCAGCGGAAGTCCTGGCCCTCGCGCGCGACGAGGGGCAGGGGCAGGAAGGGCTCGAGGCGCGACGAGACCCCGACCGGTCCCGCGCCAGGCCCACCACCGCCGTGAGGGGTGGCGAAGGTCTTGTGCAGGTTCATGTGGATGACGTCGAAGCCCATGTCGCCGGGCCGAACCTGGCCGAGGATGGCGTTGAGGTTGGCGCCATCGTAATAGAGGAGGCCGCCGGCCTGGTGCACGGCCTCGGCGACCTCGCGAATGCGGCGGTCGAAGATGCCGAGGGTGCTCGGGTTGGTGAGCATGATGCCGGCGGTGTGGGGGCCCAGGGCGGCGCGCAGGGCCTCCAGGTCCAGGTCGCCATCGGCGCCGGTGGGGATCTCCCGTACCTGGAAGCCGCACATGGCGGCGGAGGCGGGGTTGGTGCCGTGGGCGGCATCGGGGACCAGGATCTCGGTGCGGCCGAGGTCGCCGCGCGCCTCATGGTAGGCGCGGATCATGGCCACGCCGGCGAACTCCCCCTGGGCGCCAGCGGCCGGGGCCAGAGAGACCGCGTGCATGCCGGTGACCTCGCCCAGGATCTCCTGCAACTCGTGGAGGCAGGCCAGGATGCCTTGACCATGGCTGGCGGGGGCCAGGGGATGGCGAGCCAGGAAACCGGGCAGGGAGGCCAGGGCGTGGCAGGCCCTGGGGTTGTACTTCATGGTACAAGAGCCCAGGGGGTAGAAATGGGTATCGATGGAAAAGTTCTTCTGCGACAGCCGGGTGTAGTGGCGCACGGCCTGGAGTTCGGAGACCTCCGGCAGGGCGGGCGGCCGTTGGCGGCGCAGGTGAACGGGCAGGTCCGCGACCTCGGCGCGTGACAGGGGGGCCTGGGCGCTGGCGCGCCGGCCGTGGCGGGAGACTTCCTGGATCAGCATCTTGGGTCCGGGATAGGGCAGGGGGGTGGCCGCGATGGGCCCATCACCCCGTGTTGGCCCGCAAACTTAGCCATAACCGCTAACATCGGGCTAGGGTGCCGTGGGAAGGAGCCATGGCCTGGCTCGGGCGCCGGGCCAATGAGCGTGGCCTCCGCGGCCACGGGTCCCTCCCACGGGTGGTGTTCCAGGCTGGATCAGCCCAGGGCCGCCATGGCGGCGTCGTAATCCGGTTCCTGGGTTATCTCGGGCACCAGTTGCGTATAGACGACCTTGTTGTCCGCGTCCAGGACGACCACGGCGCGGGCCGTGATGCCGGCCAGGGGGCCATCGACGATGAGGACGCCATAGTCCTTGGCGAAGTTGCGGGAACGCATCATGGACAGGTTGATGACGTTGGTGATGCCCTCGGCGCCGCAGAAGCGGCCGGAGGCGAAGGGCAGGTCGGCGGAGATGACCAGGGCGACGGCATCGTCGCGGCCAGCCATGGTCTCGTTGAACTTCTTGGTGGAGGCGGCGCAGACGCCGGTGTCCAGGCTCGGCACGATATTGAGCAGCTTCTTCTTGCCCGCGTACTTGGCCAGGCTGACATCGCTCAGGTCGCCAGCGGTGAGGGAAAAGTCCGGGGCGGTGGCGCCGACGGCGGGCAGGTCGCCGGAGAGTTGGACGGGATTGCCTTGAAGGGCGGTGTGGGCCATGGCGGGTCTCCTAGGGTTGGTGAAGGGGGGTGGTGAAGGGTTGAAACCCGGCCCCAAGGGCGGCGATCGCCCGGGGGCCGGCTTCCTGCAGGTAGGTAAATATCCTGGTATGTCAAAATTTGGGTTCGACCGGGCACCTGGCCTGGCTGCGCGCCGCGATGATCCGCGCCAGCTTGGCGGCATAGGTATCCATCTCCTCGTCGGCGCGCAGTTCGGTGGCGCAGACCAGGATCGCCGCGCCCAGTTCCGGGTAATCGGCCCCCAGGTCGTAGCCCCCCAGGATGTTGTGAGCGGCGAGAGAGCGTAGCACATCCGCCGCTGGCGCGGGCAGGCCCAGGGCCTGCTCGTGGAAGATGGGGCGATCGAAGATCGGTTTCACCCCCCCTGTCGCGCACAGGCTGGCCGACAGCCGCCGGGTGTTGGCGTGACAGGCGGCGGCGACTCGCTCCAGGCCCTCCGCCCCCAGCAGGGCCAGGTGGATGGTCGCGGCGGTGACCAGCAGGCCTTGGTTGGTGCAGATATTGGAGGTGGCGCGGGAGCGGCGGATGTGCTGCTCGCGGGCCTGCAGGGTCAGGGTGAAACCGGGCTTGCCCTCCAGGTCCAGGGTGCGGCCGGCGATTCGCCCTGGCAGTTGCCGCATCAGGGCCTGCTTGCAGCAGAGAAAACCCGCGTAGGGACCGCCGGAGGCCAGGGGCATGCCCAGGGGCTGGGCCTCGCCACAGGCGATATCCGCGCCCCGGCGACCCCATTCACCCGGCGGCGACAGCAGGGCCAGGGCGACGGGATTAACGACGCCGATGACCAGGGCGCCACGAGCCTGGGCCCAGTCGGTCACTTGTTCGACCTCCTCCAGGACGCCGAAAAAATTGGGCTGGGGGATCACGAGGGCCGCGAAGGGCTCGTCGCCCAAGGGCGCCAGGGCCTCCAGGGTCAGATGGCCGCCGGCGGGGTCGTAGGGGACCTCCACCAGTTCGATGTCCTGCTGGCCGACGATGGCGCGGGCCACGGCCCGGTAGCGCGGATGCAGGGCCCGCGGCACCAGGACGCGCCGGGCCTTGCACTGGCGATTGGCGCGCACCGCCATGAGGATGGCCTCCGCCAGGGCCGAGGCGCCATCGTAGAGGGAGGCATTGGAGACGTCCATGGCGGTCAGGGCCGTCATCATGGACTGGAATTCGTAGAGGATCTGCAGGGTGCCCTGGCTGGCCTCGGCCTGATAGGGGGTGTAGGCGCTGTAGAGTTCACCGCGACTTAGGAGTTGCCAGACCGCCGCCGGGATGTGGTGGTCATAGGCGCCGGCGCCGATGAAGCAGAGGGGTTGGCCATCCGCCCGCGCCCGCGCCGCCATCAGGCGGCCGACCTCCATCTCTGGCAGGGCGGCGGGGATGCCCCCTAGCTCACCTGCCCGTAACTCGGGGGGGATCTCGTCGAAGAGGTCGTCAATATCCTCGACCCCGATGACCGCCAGCATGGCCGCCACCTGGTCGGGGGTGTGGGGGATAAAGGGCATGGGTGCTGCTCAAGCTTCCTAGTCATCCAGGAAGCGGGCGTAGGCATCCGCCTCCAGCAGACCGCCGATGGCGGTGGCGTCGGCCAGGGCAATCCTAAAGATCCAGCCCTCGCCGTAGGGGTCTTCGTTGATACGCTCCGGGGCGTCGGCCAGGGTCCCGTTGACCTCGGCCACCGTGCCGGCCAGGGGGCTGTAGATGTCCGAGGCCGCCTTGACGGATTCAACCACGGCGCAGGCCTCGCCGGCGGCGACTAATTGTCCGGTCTCCGGCACCTCGACAAAGACCAGGTCACCCAGGGCCTCCTGGGCGTGGTCGGTGATGCCGACGGTGACGGTGCCGTCGCCATTGTCCCGCACCCATTCATGGTCCTTGGTGTATCTCAGGTCGCTTGGCACTTGGCTCATATCGGGTCTCCTCGTTATTGGTTTGAATCTTACCGTTGCAGGACCTGAGGTCCCTGGGCTGGCGATTCTAAACCAAGTCGCCAGTCTCCAGCATGGCGCCGGCATTCGGTATCGATACCGGTGGTCCTTGCCCCTCGCTGCTCAGGGGTGAGTTATGCCAGGTCGATGCGGACCGCCCCCTGGCGCGCGAAGGGGGGCTTGACCAGCCGCGCCGCCGTTGGCTTGCCCCGGATATCCACCGCGCAAGGGTCGCCTGTATCCAACTCGACACCAGGATCAAGCCGCGCCAGGGCGATGGAGCGCCGCAAGGTTGGCGCGTAACCGCCAGAGGTGATGATCCCTGCCTCCCGGCCAGCGACCAGGATTTTCTGGTGGGAGCGCAGGACGCCGCGCCCCAGGAGCAGCAGGCCGACAAACCGGCTCAAGCCACCCGCCGCACGCCGTGACTCCAGGGCCGCGCGGCCGATGAAGTCGCGGTCCGCTGGCTCCCAGGCCAGGGTCCAGCCCAGTCCGCTTTCGAGAGGATTGGTCTCCTCGTCCATGTCCTGCCCATAAAGGTTCATCCCCGCCTCCAGGCGCAGGGTATCCCTCGCCCCCAGGCCGCAGGGGACTACCCCATCCGCCGCCAGGGCCCGCCAGAGACCGACCGCCTGCTCCGCCGGCAGCAGGATCTCGAAGCCGTCTTCGCCCGTATAGCCGGTGCGGGCGACGAACCAGTCCTGGTCGCCAACGCCAACAAAGGGCTTGAGGGCCAGGGCCGGCTCCCGCAGATTCGACGGCAGATGGACGGCCGCCAGCCGCCGCGCCTCCGGCCCCTGGACCGCGATCATGGCCAGGTCCCTTCTGGGCCGGATGGCGACGTCGCGGTGGCCGACCTGGGCCCGCATCCAGGCGAGGTCCCTGTCCGCGGTGGCCGCGTTCACCACGGCCCGGTAGCCTTCCGCCGGCCCCAGGAAATAGACGATGAGATCGTCCAGCACCCCGCCGTGCTCGTTCAACAGGCAGCTATAGAGGGCCTTGCCAGGCTCCCGGAGCCGCGCCACGTCGTTGGCCAGCAGCCGGCGCAGGAAGTCCCGCGCCCCCTCGCCTTTGAGGTCGAGGGCCTGCATGTGGCTGACATCGAACATCCCCGCCCGGGATCGCACCGCCAGGTGCTCCTCGATCTGGGAGCCATAGTGGAGCGGCATGTCCCAGCCGCCAAAGGGGACGAGGCGCGCGCCCAGACGTTCGTGCTCGGCATAGAGGGGGGTGCGGTGTCCCATGGCGGTTCTCTTTCTCTGGTTGGCGATGAGGGATCGAGCGGGTGGCAGGTCGGGAGTAAGGTAAGGACAAGCACCCAGCCCCTGGGGTGGCTCGCATGGGCGGGGTCCGGAGCGCGGGTCCCCTTTGGTCCGGCTAAAACTTGCCCTTGTCTCATTGTAAGTTTTTAGTGCGGCTAGCTGAAAGTCGCCGCGTCAAGGGCAGAACCTGGCGGGGCTGGGTTGCGGGCTTGGCCGGGCCGCGCCAGGGGCGCGTATAATCGCCCACTTTGCCACTCCCAGGGAATGAACCTATGCGCCTGCAACCCGTGATCCTCTCCGGCGGCTCGGGAACCCGTCTCTGGCCCCTGTCCCGGGAGGCCTACCCCAAGCAGTTCTTGCCCCTGACCAGCGAGCACACCATGTTGCAGGAGACGGCACGGCGGCTCGACGGGCTCGATCAGGAGCATCCACGTCTGGGGATTGGGGTCTTGGACGCCATCGTGGTCTGCAACGAGGGGCATCGCTTTCTGGTCGCCGAGCAGTTCCGCCTCATCCATCGGGAGCCGGCGGCCATCATCCTGGAACCCGAGGGCCGCAACACGGCGCCCGCCCTCACCGCCGCCGCCCTGGCCGCCAGCCATGATGATCAGGACCCCGTCTTGCTGGTCATGCCGGCGGATCACACCATGCGCGACGAAGTCGGCTTTCGCCGCGTGGTGGCGGATGGTTTCACCCTGGCCGCCCAGGGTCATGTGGTGACCTTCGGCATAGTCCCGCACAAGCCGGAGACCGGCTATGGCTACATCCGCCAGGGCGGGGTCGTCGCGGCGCCGGACCTGCTGGGCCCGGCCTTCGCCCTGCGCGCCTTCGTCGAGAAGCCGGACGAGGCGACGGCCTTGGCCTACCTGGAATCCGGCGACTATTTCTGGAACAGCGGCCTCTTCATGATGAAGGCCTCCATCTGGCTGCGCCTGATCGGCCAATTCCGGCCGGACATCGCCACGGCCACCGCTGGCGCCATCGAAAGGGGGGAACGCGACGGTGATTTCCTGCGCCTGAACCGGGAGGCTTTCCATGCCTGCCCTGGCGATTCCATCGACTACGCCGTCATGGAGCACCTGTCCGAGGAAAGGGCCGCGCCGGGGACCTCGGCCCTGGTGCTGCCGCTGGCCGTGGGCTGGTCCGACGTTGGCGCCTGGTCGGCCCTCTGGGAGGTCCGCGATCAGGACGATATGGGCAATGTCCTGGACGGCGATGCCTTCGTCCACAATGCCAGCAACAACCTGCTGGTGGCCCGGCACCGCATGGTGGCCGCCATTGGCGTCAACGGCCTGGTGGTGGTGGAGACCCCGGACGCCGTGCTGGTGGTCAGCAAGGAACATGCCCAGGATGTCAAGGCCGTCACCCAGCACCTCCAGCGCGAGCAGCGCCGCGAACTGCGCCACCACCAGCGATCCCACCGCCCCTGGGGCGACTTCGAGTCCATCGACCAGGGAGATCGCTACCAGGTCAAGCGCCTCACCGTCAAGCCTGGCGAGACCCTGTCCCTGCAGATGCATCACCACCGGGCCGAGCATTGGATCGTAGTCTCCGGCACCGCTCGGGTCACCAACGAGGACCGGGTCTTCCTGCTGACCGAGAACCAGTCCACCTACATCCCCGTCGGCGCCAAGCACCGCCTGGAGAATCCCGGCTCCATCCCCCTGGAGATCATCGAGGTCCAGTCCGGCTCCTACCTGGGCGAGGACGACATCGTGCGCTTCGAGGACATCTACAAACGCGGATCCAAGGATTAGGAGTCAGCCACGAGTCACGGTTCAAAAATAACCAGTATCTCCGTAGGTCGGGTTAGCGCAGCGTAACCCGACTTCGGGCCAGCCGTGTGCCACTTGGTTCTGAACCGTTCCAGAAGGCGATGTGGGAGCAGGCTCCTCCGGGCTGGCGCGACCCACCCAACCCAACCGACCTGGACGGCAAGGCCCGGAATAGCGCGATTCGCGTTCCGCCCTGACGCCCTCTCTGTATCAGCCGAAATATTTTACGAGTTTAGTCAACGCCATGGGTTTCAAATGCGGTATCGTGGGTCTGCCCAACGTGGGCAAGTCCACCCTCTTCAATGCCCTCACCAAGGCCGCCATCGCGGCCGAGAACTATCCCTTCTGCACCATCGACCCCAATGTCGGTGTCGTGCCCCTGCCGGATCCCCGGCTGGACGCCCTTGCCGCCATCGTCAAGCCCAAGGCCATCATCCCCACCAGCATGCAGTTCGTCGATATCGCGGGCCTGGTGGCGGGGGCGAGCAAGGGCGAGGGGCTGGGCAACAAGTTTCTGGCCAACATCCGCGAAACGGATGCCATCGCCCATGTCGTACGCTGTTTCGAGAACGACGACGTGGTCCATGTCGCCGGCAAGATCGACCCAATGGG
>JBFZDM010000098.1:0-2621 GCA_041307365.1 Chromatiaceae bacterium
TCATCATGACGCCCGAGGATTTCGGCCCCGTACGCGATGCCCTGACCATCGCCGGCTTCGCCCAGGGGGAAGGGGACGTGACCTATAACGCCTCGACCCAGGCCACCCTGGACGACCGCGATACGGTGGAGAAGCTGCTCAAGATGATCGATGCCCTGGAGGACCTGGACGACGTCCAGGAGGTCTATTCCAACGCCGACATCCCGGATGCCATCCTGGCGGAGCTGGCGGGCTGAACCGGACCCCGCCGCTGATCCCGCCTCTCGCCCCGCCGCCTGTGTCGATGCCTGCCCCCCTGCCGTCAAGGACGCCGCCAGCGCCGGCACGGCAAGAGGGGGCCAGCCCCGCGGCCAGGCCACTGCGCCATCGCATCCTGGGCATAGACCCCGGCTCCCGTAACACCGGCTTCGGGGTCATCGATACGGACGGGATGCGCAGTCTCCGCATCGCCAGCGGCTGCATCCGGGTCGGCGCCCACCCCTGGCCGGAGCGGCTGCGACTCATCTTCGACGCCGTCGCCCTGGTGGTGGCGGACTATGGCCCCCACGAGATGGCGGTGGAACAGCTCATCTTCGCCCGGGATCCGACCGCCGCCCTCAAACTGGGCCAGGCCCGCGGCGCCGTGCTTTGCGCCGGCCTCAAGGCCGGGGTCCAGGTCCACGAATACAGCCCCAAGTCCGTCAAGCTGGCGGTGGTCGGCAGCGGCGGGGCGGAGAAGTCACAGGTCCAGCACATGGTACGCATCCTGCTTTCGCTCGAGCATGAGCCGACGGAGGACGAGGCCGACGCCCTGGCCCTGGCCCTCTGCCATGCCCATTCCATGGGCATACCGGCGCGCCGGCGTGCCGCCGCCTCCTGGAGGGACTTTCGGCCATGATAGGCCGGCTGCGGGGCGAGATCGTCCATAAGCGGCCACCCTGGCTGCTGTTGGATGTGAATGGGGTCGGCTACGAGATCGAGGCCCCCATGTCCACCTTCTACGATCTGCCCGCCGTCGGCGAGGCCGTCACCCTGATCACCCACCTCACGGTGCGGGAGGACGCCCACAGCCTCTATGGCTTCCTGCGCGAGGCCGACCGCACCCTCTTTCGCGACCTGCTCAAGGTGACTGGCGTTGGGGCACGCATGGCCCTGACCATCCTGTCCGGCATGGATGCCCGCCGTTTCGCCCTGTGCGTGGAGCAGGAGGATCACGCCGCTCTGATCCGCTTGCCCGGCATTGGCAGGAAGACCGCCGAACGCCTGGTGATCGAGATGCGTGACCGGGTGGGCGGTCTCGCGGCGGGGCCGGCGACGTCCTCGGCGACCGCGGGGGCCGCGCGGCCGGCGGCGGAGGATGCCCCCCTGACGGATGCCATCGAGGCCCTGATCGCCCTGGGCTACCGGCCCATGGACGCCAACCGCATGGCCCGCGCCGTCGATGACGGCGCCAAGACCTCGGAGGAGATCATCCGCGCCGCGCTGAGGGGGGTGGCAACTTGACCCAGCCGCGACCCTGCCCAGAAAATTTCGTCTTCACCCCCGCCCTTTAAGGAATCGCCATGACCCCCTTCGACCGCGAGATGGTCCCCCTGCCCAGCATCCGCGAGGTCAGGCCGGGCAGCTTCATCTTCGCCCGTCCCAACGCCCTGCCACCCAGTTTCTGCGACGAGGTGATCGCGCGTTTCGAGGCCCATCCAGAGCAGCAGCACGAGGGCCGCATCGGCCAGATTCAGGCCCGGGACCCCAGCGTCAAGGCGACGACGGATCTGGTGGTCAGCAATAAGGAGGACTGGCAGGATGTGGACCAGATGTTCTTCCGCTCCCTGGCGGCCGCCCTGCGCGAGTTCCGCGAGACCTATCCCTATTTCAAGGGACCCTTCAAGGACATGGGCTACCAGGTGCAGCGTTACCTGCCCGGTGACTTCTACCACTGGCATATCGACGGCGGCAGCCATGAGTTCAGCCAACGCCAACTGGTCGCCCTCTGGTACCTCAACGAGGTGCCCGGCCCTGGCGGCGAGACCCAGTTCCTGTATCAGGATGTCAGCATAGCCCCGCAGCGCGGCACTCTGGTCCTGTTCCCGCCCTTCTGGACCCACGAACACCGCGCCGCCCGCCTCGAGGCGGGAGTGAAATACATCGCCACTACCTGGGTGGTCTTCGCGTGAGCGGGGGGCAATCCCCGGTGGCGGGCGCTGGCAGCCATTGCGGCATGATCATCTGAATAACTCAGGCCTTCCCGCTCCCAGAGCGGTCAACCAGACCTTCGCGCCTTATCCCGCCCCCACCGGTGGCAACAGATCACTCAAGCGCAGTGGTTCCAACCCCAGACGCGCCCGGTAGATGATCCGGTAGGCGAACACCCGCTCCACATAGCCCCGGGTCTCGGGAAAGGGGATGGCGGCAATCCACAGGTCCGCCTCCGTGCACTGATCAGGGAGCCAGCCGGCCACCCGCCGGGGTCCGGCGTTGTAGGCGGCGGTGGCCAGGACCGGGTGGCCGAAGCGGTCGCGCATCCGCGCGAGATAACTGCTTCCCAGGCCGATGTTCCGTGCGGGTTCCAGGATGGCCCCCCTTCCCGGGGCCGGTTCACCGGACTCGACCGCCAGATCCCGGGCCGTGCCGGGCATGAGCTGCAT
>JBFZDM010000143.1:0-2679 GCA_041307365.1 Chromatiaceae bacterium
GCGCACCTCCCGGTTCCCCCTGCACACCCTCAAGGAGACCCCCGCGGACGCGGAGGTGGTCAGCCACCGTCTCATGCTGCGCGCCGGCATGATCCGCAAACTGGCGGCCGGGCTTTACACCTGGCTGCCCCTGGGGCTGCGGGTGCTGCGCAAGGTGGAGCACATCGTGCGGGAGGAGATGGACAGGGCCGGGGCCCTGGAGGTCCTGATGCCCGCGATCCAGCCGGCGGAACTGTGGCAGGAATCCGGACGCTGGGAGCAGTATGGCCCCGAGTTGCTGCGCCTGCGGGACCGCCATCAGCGCGACTTCTGTTTCGGCCCCACCCACGAGGAGATCATCACCGACCTGGCGCGCCGGGAGCTGCGTAGTTACAAGCAGCTGCCGGTGAACTTCTACCAGATCCAGACCAAGTTCCGCGATGAGATACGCCCCCGCTTCGGGGTCATGCGGGCGCGGGAATTCCTGATGAAGGACGCCTATTCCTTCCACCTGGACCGCGACTCCCTGGCGGAGACCTACCAGGTCATGCACGCCACCTATAGCCGCATCTTCCAGCGCTGCGGGCTCGACTTCCGCCCGGTGCAGGCCGACACGGGGGCCATTGGCGGCCGCGCCTCCCATGAATTCCATGTCCTGGCCGCCTCCGGCGAGGACGCCATCGCCTTTTCCACGGGCAGCGACTACGCCGCCAACATCGAACTGGCGGAGGCCCTGCCCCTGGCCGACCGCCCCCCGGCGCCGACCCAGGAGAAGCGCCTCGTCGCTACCCCACACGCCAGGACCATCCAGGAACTGGTGGACCAGTTCGCCCAGCCCATCGCCCACACGGTCAAGACCCTGGTGGTCGCCGCGGCCGAGGGCAGTGGCGCCCGGCTGGTGGCCCTGCTGGTGCGCGGCGATCATGAACTCAACCCGGTCAAGGCCGAGAAGCTGCCCCAGGTAGCCGTGCCCCTGCGCCTGGCTACCGAGGAGGAGATCCGCGCCGCCATCGGAGCGGGTCCCGGTTCCCTGGGCCCTCTGTGTCTGACCATCCCCTGCGTCGTTGATCGCACCGTGGCGGTCACCGCCGATTTCAGCGCCGGCGCCAACCAGGACGGCAAACACTGGTTCGGCCTCAACTGGGGCCGGGACCTGCCCCTGCCAGAGGTGGCTGACCTGCGCAATGTCGTCGAGGGCGATCCGAGCCCGGACGGCCGGGGCCAGCTCACCATCGCCCGTGGCATCGAGGTCGGCCATATCTTCCAGCTCGGTCACAAGTACAGCGAGGCCATGAAGGCAAGGGTGCTGGACGAGGCCGGCCGCGCCCTGACCCTGGAGATGGGCTGCTACGGCATCGGCGTCTCGCGGGTGGTGGCCGCCGCCATCGAGCAGCATCACGACGAGCGGGGCATCATCTGGCCGGAGCCCATAGCCCCCTTCCAGGTCGCCCTGGTGCCCATGAAGCTGGCCAAGTCCTACCGGGTGCGCGAGGCCACGGAGGCCCTCTATCGGGAACTGACCGCCGCCGGCATCGAAGTCCTCCTCGACGACCGCGACGAGCGCCCCGGCTTTATGTTCGCGGATATGGAACTCATCGGCATCCCCCATCGCCTGGTGGTCGGCGACAAGGGGCTGGACCAGGGTCTGCTGGAATACAAGGGTCGCCGGGACGCGGAGCTGACCCTGGTGCCCATCGGCGAGGTCCTGGGCTTCCTGCGCGAACGCCTCTCGCTGGCCGCGGCCTGACCCGCGGCCGGATATGTCAGGGCTACCGCCCAGGGCAGGGCGGACCTGAAAGGCCTCCCGATTGCTCGCCCCGATCCTCACCCGCCCGCCAGAGAGCGGCATCTAACCCAGGAAACCCTTGCCATGCGACAGGAAGCCTTCAGCTACGACCAGCTACTGCAATGCGGTCGCGGTGAAATGTTTGGCCCGGGCAATGCCCAACTGCCGACGCCCAACATGCTCATGGTGGACCGCATCGTCAAAATCAGTGACGAGGGCGGTGCCTTTGGCAAGGGCGAGATCCTCGCCGAACTGGATATCCGTCCGGATCTCTGGTTTTTTGGCTGCCACTTCCCTGGCGACCCGGTCATGCCGGGGTGCCTGGGCCTGGACGCCACCTGGCAATTGGTCGGCTTCTTTCTGGGCTGGATCGGGAACCCGGGCCGGGGTCGCGCCCTGGGTGTCGGCGAGGTCAAGTTCACGGGCCAGGTGCTGCCCACGGCCCAGAAAGTCACTTATCATATTGATATTAAACGCATCATCAGCCGCAAGCTGGTCCTCGGCATCGCCGATGGCCAGGTCGCGGTGGATGGGCGGGTGATCTACACCATGAAGGACCTCCGGGTGGGGCTTTTCACCTCCACCGAAGGCTTTTGACGGGCGTCCCTGCCTGATGACGTCGAGGTATCAGCCCTTCTTATCCTTGATCATGTCAGCCAGGCGCTTGGGGGGGACATAGCCGGGGACGATGTCGCCGTTCCCAAGGATGATGGCCGGCGTGCCGGAGATGCCCAGTTTCTCGCCCAGTTCCATGTGTTGCTTGACCGGGTTGTCGCACTTCTTGTCCGGTACTGACTTGCCGGCCTTGGCGTCGGTCATGGCGGCCCGACGATCATCGGCGCACCAGACGGACACAGCCTTGTCGTAGGAGGGGGTGCCCACGCCAGCGCGGGGGAAGAATAGATAGCGAACCC
>JBFZDM010000168.1:0-2804 GCA_041307365.1 Chromatiaceae bacterium
GATGCAATCCTGTCCAGCCGACCAAACAGACCTGCGGCGATCATGCCAAATTTGGCCAGGACTTCGCCGATAAAATCTTGCCTTTAGCATGAAGGCCGCCGTTACGGTGATGCGATAGCAAGAATAGGCAGATCATGTTGGCCATCATGGCTAATCGCACAATGCACATCATTGGCCTTGATCATCGTTTCGTCCACCCGCCGGAATGAAGCCTCTGACGATCATGCAAGTTTCTAATTTTACTAGGACTATGATCGATTTTTGCCGACCCAAAACCTGGTCATGGGCGACACGATGATCAAGGCCTCATCATAGCCAAGGATCTGGGATGGCAATCCCAGCGAGGGCAATTAAGACCCGACGCTTAATTATGCGGACTCCATGGATAGAGGCGTGGAATCAAAATCGTCATGGCAGTGGCTAGGGCAATGGAAACCAATAAACCGACAACAAATAGGGTCCATGTGTCAGGTTTCAGGGATCCTAGTGAGATGATCACAAATAGCATGGGTAAATCAAGAAAGTGCGTAAATGTGGGAATGTTTTCAGCACGCGCTCTTTCTAGTTCCGGCGTAAATTGACCCACCTGGAGTGCCTGGAGGGTCAGGCGCCGCAAGCGCATGAAGTAAATACGTGTCACGGTATTTCCCTCGATAAACTCAAAGGCAAACAAGAAGGCCATGCCAGCAAGCCAGGGCACGTAAATAAAATTCCATCCTCCATAAAATTCCGAGATCAGCCAGGACCCGGAAATGACAAGAAGGATCGCCCCCGGAACGACAAGCCCATCATAAAACACCGCGATGTTGCGAACGGCCTCGGAAAACCTCATCAGGTCTCGTGACTGACGTGATCGCATATCGTTTAGCCAAACGCCGATCAGACCACTGCCGATCAGGATAGCGCCGATGATGTGTGCAAGATTGAGCAGGGGATAGGTCATGGCGATGAAGTTCCATGAGCCTGACTCATCCCGGCGACGTCATGGACAACAGGTTTCATTACGTAACTCATGAAGGGGGGAGCGAGTTTAAGGGCATGGCGTTGACCTGAAGGGCCCGTCGCGCAACGAGCCGGCTAGGTCCGCGTGGCTTTTTCCGTTATCCCCGACAGCCCGAAGCGGCGGTCGAGTTCAGCGAGGACGCGATCGGGTCCCATGCCTTGATGGGCGAGCAGCACCAGGCAGTGAAACCAGAGGTCGGCGACCTCGGCGGTGATCCTGACGGGGTCGCCGTCCTTGGCGGCCATGACGGTCTCGGTGGCCTCTTCGCCGATCTTCTTGAGGATGGCGTCCAGGCCCCTGGCATAGAGGCGGGCGACGTAGGAACTGTCAGGGTCGGCCTGCTTGCGTTCCTCCAGGACCTGGGCCAGGCGTTCGAGGATGTCGCTCATGGCTAATGACCGTAGATGGCGTCGGGGTCCTTGAGCACAGGCTCGACCACGTCCCAGTTGCCTTCCCGCAGCTCGCGATAGAAGCAGTTGTGGCGGCCGGTATGGCAGGCGATACCGCCCTTCTGTTCCACCTCCAGCAGAATGACGTCGGCGTCACAGTCCAGGCGCAGGGTCTTGACGATCTGCTGGTGGCCGGAGGATTCGCCCTTGTGCCAGAGCTTGCCGCGGGAGCGGGACCAATAGACGGCGTGGCCGCTGTCCTGGGTCGCCGCCAATGCTTCGCGGTTCATCCAGGCCATCATGAGGATCTTGCCGGTGCCCGTCTCCTGGGCGATGGCCGGGACCAGACCCTGGTCGTTCCATTTGATGGCGTCAAGCCATTCTTCTGCCATGGGATAAATCCTTGGAATTGCAGATGTGGGATGGTGGAGACGGGGCCCGATTCAGCCTGCCGTGAGCTCATCGGCCAGGCGCTGGCCCGTGGTAAAGTCCAGGGTGCCTTCGTAGATGGCCCGGCCTGTGATGGCGGCGCCGATACCGCTGGCGGCGACGGCGCACAGGGCGCGGATGTCGTCCAGGTTGGTGATGCCCCCGGAGGCGATGACCGGGATGGTGACGGCCTCGGCCAGGGCACGGGTGGCGGTCACATTGGGGCCGTTCATCATGCCATCGCGGCCGATGTCGGTATAGACGATGGCCTCCACGCCGTTGCCCTCGAAACGCCGGGCCAGATCCTCGACCCTGTGTTCGGTGATCTCGGCCCAGCCCTTGATAGCGACAAGACCCTCCTTGGCATCAAGTCCGACGATGACATGGCCGGGGAAGGTCCGGCAGGCGCGGGCGACGAAGTCGGGCTCCTTGACCGCCTGAGTGCCGATGATGCAGTAGCTCACCCCGGCATCCAGGTAGGCGGCGATGGTGGCCTCGTCCCGAATGCCGCCGCCGACCTGGATTGGCAGGTCCGGATAGGCCGCGGCGATGGCGCGGATGGCCTGGCCGTTGACGGGCTCGCCAGCGAAGGCACCATTGAGGTCAACCAGGTGCAGGCGGCGGGCGCCGGCGGCGACCCAGCGACCGGCCATTTGGACCGGGTCGTCGGAGAAGATGGTCTCGTCTTCCATGCGGCCCTGGCGCAGACGCACACAGTGGCCATCCTTGAGATCGATGGCGGGGATAAGGAGCAAGGAGTGGTACCTCGTGGCAGGGGCCGATAGCGGAGCCTCACAGCGACCCCTTGGTGGAGGGCGTGATGCCGCTCATGCGCGGATCCGGTTCCAGGGCCATGCGCAGAGCGCGACCGAAGGCCTTGAAGACCGTCTCGGCCTGGTGATGGGCATTGGTCCCGCGCAGGTTGTCGATGTGCAGGGTCAGAGCGGCGTGATTGACGAAGCCCTGAAAGAATTCCTGGCACA
>JBFZDM010000213.1:0-8150 GCA_041307365.1 Chromatiaceae bacterium
CGGGTAAAGACACCGGCGATGGCTGGGCGCTCACCGACCTGTCCCGTCTCCTTCTCGATGATGGAGGCCAGGATCAAGGCCTGATCCGGGGTCTCTAGCGGCAGACCAGGGGCCCGGTCCCGCCACTCCTCGGCCAGGACCATTTCCATGGCTTGGAAGGCTCGCCGCAAGATATCCAGGTCGCTGGTGCCCTTGGTGAAAAGGTAGGTATCCGGGAAGAATCGGCCCTCGGGATGCAGGTCGGGCTGGCCCAGTGAGGCCATCAGGTACTCGGGAGACCGCCCCTCCAACTTGTGGACCAGGCGGTCGTCCTTGGACAGGGCCGCCAGGAGCTGGGCCGTGGTCCAGCCCTCGATGAGGGTAATGGAGCGCTGCACCACCTGGTTCCTGACCAGTCTTTCCAGAAGCTCGGGGGGCGTCATGCCGGGTGGAATCTCATACTCCCCGGCCTTGACGCGCGCTGCGTCGCCGCTGAGATGGGCCAAGGCGAGGAAATAATAGGGATGGGCCAAGGCCCCGAGGGCCGTCAGCTCGGTGGCCAGGGCACGCAGGGACATGCCGGGAGGCACCTCGAACAGGAGGGACTGATCCGCCTCGGCGGTGGCAGGCCGGGCCAGGGGCTGCTCCTTGAAGGCGGTGTACTGGAGCCATAGGCCCAGACCGGCGGTGCCAATGGCGAGGATCAGGATCAAGAGGACGCGTCTGATCATGCCCCCTCCCCTTCCGGTTGGTGAACCGCCATCCTCAGCCAGGCCAGGAAGGCAAGCGGCAGGTCCTGAACTGGGTATTGCCGGGTGCCGAGGCGCCGCACCGGCCAGGCGCCGATGAGGGCGTTGGTCAGAAAGAGACCGTCCGCCGCCAGGACTTCCACCGGTTCCAGAGGCACTTCCACCACCTCCAGGCCGAATTCCTTCCCCCTTGCCAGGACCAGTTCCCGCGCCGTGCCGGCGATACCACAAGCATCCAGGGGAGGCGTCAACAGCCGGCCCCTGGCAAAAGCGAACAGGTTGGTCATGGTGCCGCCGATGACCCGGCCCTGGCCATCCAGCATGAGGCCCTCGGCCTGCTCCGGGTCATCCCACTCGGAGCGGGCCAGAACCTGCTCCAGACGGTTAAGGTGCTTGAGTCCAGCCAGCCCCGGCTGGCTGGCTAGCCGGGTCTCGCAAAACCCGACCAGGACACCCTTCCGGGACCAGTCGGCGGGATACTCAGGCCAGGGATGACGCTGAAGGATGCGAACCGGCTTGGGCACGGCGGGGGGGCGGTAGCCACGACCACCGCTACCACGGGTCAGCAGAAGTTTGACCACGGCTCGGTCCTGACCATCGCCGACCCGGCGGCATTCATCAAGGAGCAGCGAACCCGGGGGACAGGGGATGCGAAGACGTTCCGCCCCCCGCCTCAGCCGGGCCAGATGGGCGGACCAGAGGCAGGGGTGGCCATGGCGCAGGGCAATGGTCTCAAAGAGGCCATCGCCGTAGTGAAGACCGCGATCAGTGACCCGGATCCGTTTGGATGGAAGGCCATTGATGAGGGTCTGGGCTATCATCCGCTCCTGCCTTGCCGCGCCCATGACCGGTCTGCGCCCCGGAGGAGCCCGGACCAGCGCCGTCAGCGCCCGGTCAGCCCGGCACGGAGCGCATCAGATCCGCCGGAAGACAAGGGAACCGTTGGTGCCGCCAAAACCAAAGGAGTTGCTGACCGCCACATCCATCTTCATGGGACGGGCGATGTTGGGCACATAGTCCAGGTCGCACTCGGGGTCCGGCGTATCGTAGTTGATGGTGGGTGGTGCCACCTGGTCACGCATGGCAAGGAGGGTGAAGATGGCCTCGGCCCCGCCAGCAGCGCCAAGCATATGACCCGTCATGGACTTGGTGGAGCTGACGGCCACCTTGGTGGCGTATTGACCAAAGGCCCGCTTGATGCCCTTGGTCTCGGCAATATCACCAGCGGGGGTCGAGGTACCGTGGGCGTTGATGTAGTCCACGTTCTCGGGATTCAGACCGGCCATCTCCAGGGCCAGTCGCATGCACTCGGCGGCGCCTTCGCCATTCTCCGAGGGCGCGGTCATATGGTAGGCGTCGGAGTTCATGCCGAAGCCAACCAATTCCGCGTAGATATGGGCCCCGCGTGCCCTGGCCATCTCGTACTCTTCGAGCATGATGACGCCGGCGCCATCGCTCAGAACGAAGCCATCGCGGTCGCGATCGAAGGGGCGGCTGGCAAGTTGGGGGGCGTCATTGCGGGTCGACAGGGCCTTAGCGGCGGCAAAACCGCCGAGCCCAACCGGGGTCGTCGCCATCTCGGCCCCACCGGCAAGCATGGCATCGACCATGCCGTGGCGGATCATGAGGGCCGCCTCGCCGATGTTGTGGGTGCCGGTGCTGCAGGCGGAAACGATGGAATAGTTGGGGCCCTTGAGGCCATATTTGATCGAGAGATCACCAGCTACCATGTTGATAATGTTAGCCGGCACAAAGAAGGGCGAGATCTTGCGCGGCCCACCGTTGAGGTAGGCCGCATAGCTGTTCTCGATGCCGGCGATACCGCCGATGCCGGAACCGACGGCGACGCCGATGCGGTAACGATTCGCGTCCGTGATCTCGAGGCCAGCGTCCTCCATGGCCTGGCTTCCGGCGCCGATGCCGTAATGGATAAATTTATCCATCTTCTTGACGTCCTTTTTGGAGACGTACAATTCGGGATCGAAGCCGTAGATGGGCCCGCCGAACCGGGTCGTGAAGGGCGCTATATCGAAATGGGTGATGGGCTGAATGCCGCTGCGCCCGGCCAGGATGTTCTCCCACCCGGACTTGGTATCCAGTCCCACCGGGGCGACAAGACCGACGCCGGTGACTACAACCCTTCTGATCGACATAGAAAATCCCCTCGAACCTGATCTGGATCTTGGCCAACGGCCACGCCGGTCAGCCCTGATGACTGTTGATGTAATCGATAGCCTGCTTGACTGTGGTGATCTTCTCGGCATCCTCGTCGGGGATTTCGGTTTCGAACTCCTCTTCCAGGGCCATCACCAGCTCGACCGTATCCAGGGAGTCGGCGCCGAGGTCATCGACGAAAGAGGCGTCCAGGGTCACCTCCTCCTCCTTGACGCCCAACTGCTCCACTACGATCTTGCGAACTCGTTCTTCGACGCTACTCATAATTTTTGACCCTCACGGATTTGGATAATTCGCCCCAGGCAGGGCGGTGCCTATTCTAGGCGTAATTGTTGACGGAAGAAAGGCACGCCGGCGGCGCGCCCGGATCAAGGTCAGACCATCCACATACCGCCATTGACATGGATGGTCTCGCCAGTAATGTAGGCCGCCCCCGGCGAGGCCAGAAAGACAACGGTAGCGGCCACCTCCTCCACCGAGCCCCAGCGCCCCAGGGGGATGCCGGACAGAATCTGCTTCTGCTGGACCTCGTCGAGGGCTCGGGTCATGTCGGTGTCGATCAGGCCCGGCGCCACGCAATTAACCGTGATGCCGCGGGAGCCTACCTCACGCGCCAGGGACTTACTGAAACCGATCATGCCGGCCTTGGCCGCCGCATAATTGGTCTGGCCCGCGTTGCCCATGACGGCCACCACCGAGGCAATATTGATGATGCGCCCCCGGCGGGCCTTGGTCATGGCCCTCAGGCAGGCCTTGGACATGCGATAGACGGACCCGAGGTTGGTGTCCAGGATGGTATTCCAATCGGCGTCCTTCATCCGCATCAAGAGGTTGTCGCGGGTGATGCCGGCATTGTTGACCAGAATGGTCGGCGCGCCCAGGTCCGCGGTCAGACGGCCCATGAGGCCCTCCACCGAGGCGGGATCGGTCACATCAAGCACATGGCCCACGCCCCGGCAGCCGTTAGCCACCAAGTTCTCGCCGATGCGCTGGGCGCCCGCCTCGGTGGTCGCGGTGCCAGCGACGGCGGCGCCGGCCCGGCCCAGGGCCAAGGCGATGGCCTGACCGATGCCCCGCGAGGCACCGGTGACTAGAACGACTTCACCTTCAAGCATGATGAGTAGCCTCCAAAGCCGCGGCCAGGCCCTTGGGGTCCAGTACAGCCAAGGCCTCCAGCCGATCGTCGATACGCTTGGTCAGTCCTGCCAGCACCTTGCCGGGACCGGCCTCCAGCAACAATTCGACTCCCTCGTCCCCCAGGCGCCGCACCGTTTCAACCCAGCGCACCGGGCAATGAAGTTGACGCACCAGGCTGTCGCGGATGACCGCCGGATCGTCCGTGGCATCGACGGAGACATTATGCAATACCGGGATTCTGGGTCCGGCCACGGGGATAGCCGCCAGGGTCTTCGCCAGCCGCTCGGCGGCGGGGCGCATGAGGGCGCAGTGGGAGGGCACGCTTACAGGCAGGATGACGGCGCGCTTGGCGCCGGCCGCCTTGGCCGCCACGATGCCGCGTGCGACCGCCGCCGCGTCGCCGGCGATGACCACTTGACCGGGGGAGTTGAAGTTGACCGGCTCCAGAACCTGTCCCTCGGCCGCCTGGTCGCAGGCGGCGGCCACCTGAGCGTCGGCGAGCCCGAGCACGGCGGCCATGGCGCCAGCCCCGGCGGGCACCGCTTCCTGCATGAATTGGCCGCGCTGGGCAACCAGGGTGACGGCGTCAGTAAAATCCATGGCCCCAGCGCAGACCAGGGCGGTGAACTCACCCAGACTGTGGCCCGCCATCCAGGTCGGATCGGGGCCGCCGGCATCCTTCCAGACCCGCCATACGGCGACGCCGGCGGCAAGCATGGCGGGCTGAGTGAGATCGGTGCGATCAAGCAGTTCCTTGGGACCCTCGCTTACCAGTTGCCAGAGGTCCATGCCGAGGACAGCAGAGGCCTCGGCGAAGGTCGCGCGGACCAGCGGCCGCTCGGCGGCCAGATCACCCAACATGCCGACGGACTGGGAGCCCTGGCCGGGAAAGACGATGGCAAACTTCTTGCTCATTATGTGGCGTCGCAATAAACAGCGGGTCCTAATACCTCACCAGGGCCGAACCCCAGGTGAAACCACCGCCGAAGGCCTCCATGATGAAGGTCTCGCCGCGCTTGATGCGCCCGTCGCGCACCGCCGTGTCGAGGGCCAGGGGGATGGAAGCGGCAGAGGTATTGCCATGTTCGGCCACGGTCACCACCACCTGCTCCATGGGCAGGTCGAGCTTGCGGGCCGTGGCCTGGATGATGCGGATATTGGCTTGATGAGGCACCAGCCAATCGATGTGCGACTTGTCCATGCCGTTGGCCTCCAGGGTCTCCTCCACGATGCGCCCCAGGGTATTGACCGCCCAGCGGAAGACCTCGTTGCCGCGCATCTCGAGATAGGGATCCTCGCAGCCGCCCCGGCCTATGCCCTTGGGGACCTGGAGCAGGTCCTTGTAGGCGCCATCGGCGCTGATGTGGGTCGAGATGATGCCCGGCTCATCGGCAGCGCCCAGGACCACGGCCCCGGCCCCGTCGGCGAAGAGAACACAGGTATTCCGGTCCTGCCAGTCGAGGATGCGCGACATGGTCTCGGCGCCAATCACCAGGGCGCGCTTCGCACTGCCGGTGCGGATGAATTTGTCGGCCACGCTCAGAGCATAGACAAAGCCGGTGCAGACCGCCTGGATATCAAAGGCGGGGACGTTATGGATACCCAGCCTGGGCTGGATTAGGCAGGCGGTGCTGGGAAAGATCTGGTCCGGGGTTGTGGTCGCCAGGATGATGAGATCGATCTCGCCCGGGGCGACCCCGGCTGATTCCATGGCGGCGCGGGCGGCGGCCACGGCGAGGTCTGAACAGGTCTCGCCCTCCGTCACCACATGGCGCTGGCGGATGCCAGTGCGCTCGACGATCCAGGCATCCGTGGTATCGACGATATCCTCGATATCCTTGTTGGTGAGAATCTTCTCGGGCAGGTAGCTGCCCGTTCCCAGAATGCGGGAATAGAGGTTCACACGATCACCCTTTGGCGTACGGCATCGAGCTGGATGCCCACGCGATGGGCGATGCGCTCGGGGATGTTGCAGTGGATTTCCTTCTCGGCGATATGGATCGCGTTCTCGAAGGCGAGGACATCGGCGCCGCCGTGGCTCTTGATGACGATGCCGCGCAAGCCGAGCAGGCTCGCCCCATTGTAGCGGCGGGGGTCGAAGGTACGGCTGAAGCGCTTGAGGACCGGCATGGCCACCAAGGCCGCGATGCGCGTCAGCCAGTTGCGCTTGAAACTCTCGGTGAGTTTATGACGCACCATCTTGGCCACGCCCTCGCTGGATTTAAGGGCTACGTTGCCGACGAAGCCGTCGCTCACCACCACATCCACCCCGCCGAGGTAGATGTCGTCTCCTTCCACATAACCAATATAATTCAGGGAACTACAGGCAAGGAGTTCATGGGCCCCCTTGACCTGCTCATTACCCTTGATCTCCTCGGCGCCTATGTTGAGGAGCCCCACCCTGGGCGCGGCAACGCCATCGACGGCGGTGACGGTCTCGCTACCCATGACGGCGAATTGAAAGAGGTGCTCCGCCGTGCAATCCACATTCGCGCCCAGGTCAAGCAGATGGGTGCTACCGGTCATGGAGGGCACCGCCGTCATGATGGCCGGGCGGTCGATATTGGGCAGGGTCTTGAGGACGAAGCGGGCCGTGGCCATGAGGGCGCCGGTGTTGCCAGCGCTGACACAGGCATTGGCATCGCCGGATTTCACCAGGTCGATGGCGACCCGCATGGAGGAGTCCTTCTTCAGGCGCAGGGCCTTGGAGGGCAGCTCGTCCATGGCCACCACCTGGGAGGCATGGCGGATGCTCAGGCGATCGCCAAACTCCCCGGGTGGGACACGGCTGGCGATGGCTTCTTCCATGCCCACCAGGATCAGGGCCGTACCCCGGGTGGCACGCAGGAAATTGAGCGCCGCCGGCACCACGACCTCGGGCCCGTGATCCCCGCCCATGACATCAAGGGCGATGGTCAGGCGTTCAGTCATGACTGGTCCCAGCGCGACAGGGCTAACGCGAAATCGCGCGGGGGCTCAAGCTTCAGTCCTTGGTTTCCACGACCTTGCGGCCGCGATAGAAGCCGTCCGGAGAGACGTGGTGACGGCGATGGACCTCTCCGCTCTGAGGCTCCACCGACAGGGTAGGACCGGTCAGGGCGTCGTGAGAGCGTCGCATGTCGCGCCGGGAGGGGGTTTTGCGGTTTTGTGGGACAGCCATTGTTATCTCCAAGTCACTGGGTGCATCCCCTCCCGGCCGGGAGGGGATTTCCACCTAAAAATCTTATTGAGGGCGGCGGACAGGCCCCCAGCCGGCGCCGATTCAGCCGCCCTTCCGCTGGAGAGCGCCCAGGATGGCAAAGGGGTGCATGCGACCGGAATCCTCCGGGGCATCGTTCGCCGCCGCCAGTCCCTCGTCAGAGGCACATTCCCCTGGCTCATGCATGGGGATCTGCGGCAGGGCGAGCAGCAACTCATCCTCGATCAGGTCCGGCAGCCGAATCGATTCCTGGGACACGAGCAAGGGGTCGAGATCCTCCGGCAACAGCCGGCACTCATCCAGGCCGGAAACCAGCGCCAGGTCAATGGATGCCTTCACTTCCAGCTCCATCGCCCCCAGGCAGCGCTGACAGGTCAGGACCAGCAAGGCATCAATCTCGCCCGCCAGGACCCCGCGTCCTTCCAAGTCCCGCAAGAAGGCCAGCCGGTAGACAGCTTCGCCATTAGCCTCCCGCAGAGACTCCCGGAGCCTTGGCATCCGGGCCAGGGGCAAGGAGCCGGCGTATTCGGCGCCGGCCTCGACGGCTCGCCAGGGGTCGATCAGTTCGGACAGCGGCGAAGACATAACCGGGTTATTTTATTCAGCCAGCCTCCCTTCCGTCAAGGACTGAAAAGGGGCCCTAGGCCGCGGCTGCTACCCCACCAGCGCCAGCAAGACTCCCGCCGCGACGGCGGAGCCGATGACGCCGGCCACGTTAGGGCCCATGGCATGCATAAGGAGGAAGTTGTGGTGATCCACTTCCAGACCGACCTTATTGACCACCCGGGCGGCCATGGGCACGGCGGAGACGCCGGCGGCGCCGATGAGGGGGTTGACCTGCCCACCGCTCAGGCGATGCATGAGTTTGCCCATGAGTACCCCCGCCGCCGTGCCAATGGCGAAGGCCAGGG
>JBFZDM010000252.1:0-4834 GCA_041307365.1 Chromatiaceae bacterium
CTCTTGCCATTCTCGATGTCCGGCGTCAGGTGTAGGGCCTTTTCCAGTTCCTTGGCGGCGGCGTCGGCGTCATCGGCGAGGGCGGGAAGCCCGGCGCCGAGGCCGAGGGCAATGGGCAAAAAAAACGAAAGGACAAGGGGCGTCTTCATGGTGGGCTCCGATGGGTGGCGCGATTCAAGTTGCCAACCCACCCTGCCGCGATCAGGCACACGCCTCTGGCTGGCCTTGCCCTGACGGGATCGCGATCGGGGTCGGGTGGTCAGTTTCCCCACGATGCATGGCCGGGGGAATTATTAATTTCTTGTGACAATAGCCGGCGTCCTTGGCCAATGCAAGGCAATTTGTGCGGCGATATGCCCGGAGGAGGTATGGCGAGCCTTTCCTTGTCCCTGGTTCCTGTGGATAAGTCTGTATAAAAGTCATGGGATAAAGTCCAGAAGGCCTGTGCCACCAGGGCTGGGCATGGTTGACAACTTTCTGGCCAGAATTTTTTATAATAGATAAATCAGTCGATTATTAAGACAGGAAAAAATTCCAGACAGGGCATTGACAATCTGGTGGATCAATGGAGGCGGCCTGTGCGCAAGTCCTTGCCCCTGTCAGGTGTTCAAAGCTCGGGGATAGGCGACAGGCCCCGGATCAGGGCCAGGGAAGGACGCCTTTTGTGGATCAGGCTGGCCTGATCGAGGGCGTCGAGGAGGGCTAGCAATTGGCGGGGTTCCCGGGGATGGCGTTTGAGGATGTAGGCGATGACCTCGTCACCGAGATGGAGTCCACGTCGCTGGGCGGTCAGTCGCAGCAGGGCGGCGCAGCCGCCCTCGTCCAAGGGCCTGAGCCGGTAGCTTGGCCCCCAGGCGAGGCGGGATGCCAGGTCCGGGAGATGGATGCCGAGTTCCGCCGCCGGGGCCCGGGCGGCAACCAGCAGGGCGCGGCGCCCTTCCCGCAGCCGGTTGTAGAGGTGAAAAAGGGCCTCTTCCCAGTCCGGAGCACTGGCGATGGCGTCCAGGCCATCGAGGGCAATGCGATCCAGATGTTCCAGTTCGTCCAGAACGGCTGGGGTCAGGCCCGGATGGTCCATTGGGAGGTAGGCCACGGCCAGCCCATTCTCGTGCCCCTCCCGGCAGGCGGCTTGGAGCAGATGGGTCTTGCCCGTGCCGGAGGGGCCGTGAAGATAGAGGAAGCGGCCGCCATCGTCACTCCCAACCTCCTTGGCCCAGGCGGCAATGGCGGCGGTGACCTCGGCGTTGGGGCCGGGCAGGTATTCGGTGAAGTTGGATTCTGGCCGCCAGGCGAGCGCGAGGGCCAACTGGCCGCCAGCAGGGCCGCTGCTCATTCCTTGGCGGCCTTGCCCAAGGCGAGGGCGGCGCGGGCGATGCGGCGGCCAAGTGCCAGGCAGAGACGCTTCTCCTCCTCGCTCAGGGGCAGGTTGCTCTCGCCGCCGGCGTGGTGTGATGGGCCATAGGGGGTGCCGCCCGTGGTGGTGCGCAGTAGGTCCGTCTCCCTGTAGGGCAGACCCAGGATCATCATGCCATGATGGAGTAGGGGTAGCATCATGGATAGGAGGGTGGTCTCCTGGCCGCCGTGCAGGCTGGAGGTAGAGGTGAAAACGGCGGCGGGCTTACCAATGAGGGCGCCGGCCAGCCAGAGGGGACTGGTGCCATCGAGGAAGTATTTCAGCGGCGCCGCCATGTTGCCGAAGCGAGTCGGACTGCCGAGGGTAAGCCCGGCGCAGTGGCGCAGGTCATCCAGTTCGGCGTAGGGTGCCCCGGCATTCGGGATACTGTCTTCGGTGGCCTCGCAGACGGCGGAAACGGCCGGAACCGTGCGCAGGCGGGCCTCGATGCCGGGCGTCTCCTCGACCCCGCGGGCGATGAGGCGCGCCATCTCAGCCGTGGCACCATAGCGGCTGTAGTAGAGGATCAGAATGTAGGGCATGGCGGTGGGGTCTCTTGGTCAGGTTATCAAAGGATGTCAACGACGCCTTCCGGTGGTCGGCCCAAGGCCGCACGGCTGTTCTTGAGGACGATGGGGCGTTCGATGAGGATGGGATGGTCGACCATGGCCGCGATCAATGCCTCTCGGGACAGGGAGGGATCGTCGAGGCCAAGTTCCCGGTATTCCTTCTCCTTCACCCGCATCAGGTCCCGGGGCCCCATGCCGAGTCGGTCCAGGATTGCGCTCAGGGTCAAGGCGTCCGGCGGGGTCTTGAGGTATTCAAGGATCTCGGGCTCGATACCCCGGTCCCGCAGGATTTGCAGGGTCTGGCGTGACTTGCTACAGCGGGGATTGTGATAGAGGGTGACGGACATGGGTCTCTCCGGTGCCGGGAAGGACCCATTTTATGCCGCCGCGGCCTTTGGGCCCAGAGGGCTGGACGGGCAGAGGACGCGGCGGAATCCTGTACCGCCTCGATAAGGCTCTTCGGTTGCCGGAACGCCATGACCGGAACCGGGCATCGCGGGTTGGCAAAGCCTTGGCGCTGTCTTGTCGCCCTGCTTTTTTTGCCCATCCTTGACTCGCTTTTCACTGCACTTCTTGCCCTCTTGGCACCAAGCCTGGAAAATCCCCCCAGGGCCAGGCGGCGCCGCCGAAGGCCAATGTCAACAAGGTGAAAGGGGCTGTGGCTATGATTCAGCAAGAGGGGGTTGTTAATCAGGTTGGCCTGCGTTGCCTGGTGGCGGGCCGGGTGCAGGGTGTCTTTTTTCGCGCCTCCGCCCGCGAGCAGGCCCTGCGGCTAGGGTTGACCGGCTACGCACGCAATCTTCCCGACGGGCGCGTGGAGGTTCTGGCCTGCGGTCCCGTCGAGGCCGTGGCCCGGCTCCGGGATTGGTTGCGCAACGGCCCGCCCCTGGCGGAGGTCACGGCCATCGTCAGCGAGCCCGTGCCTTTCCAGCCCCTGAGCGGTTTCGCGACCCACTGAGGAAGCCTGGCCTTACTCATCATCCTCTCGTCCGCGGAGACTGGTCTTGCGGCTGCCACCCCTGGTCGATGGGCGCATCCTCCGCCGCTACCAGCGCTTCCTCGCCGATATCGAATTGGCGGATGGCGCCATTGTCACCGCCCATGTCCCGAACACGGGCCGTATGACGAGGTGCTGGATGCCCGGCGCGCCAGTTCAGCTTAGCCACAGCGACGACCCCCGCCGCCGCCTGGCCTGGACACTGGAGCGGGTTGATATGGGCCAGGGCTGGATCGGCGTCCACACCGGCCGCCCCAATGCTGTCCTAGCCGAGGGCATCGCCGCCGGTCGCATCCCGGCCCTGGCAGGTTACCGCCGGTTGCGACGGGAGCTGACCTATGCCCCCGCCGGACAGGCGCCTGGCCGTCTGGATATCGGCCTCCTCGACGGTCCGGGCCCCAATGCCCTGGTGGAGATCAAGAACGTGACCCTGCTCGAAGGGGAGCGCCTCCTTTTCCCGGATGCCGTCAGCGAGCGGGGGCTCAAGCACCTGGACCTGCTCCTGACCGCCCGGGGGGGTGGCTACCGAGCCGTTATCCTTTTCGCCATCAACCGGCCGGAGGGCATCTGCTTTGCACCCGCCTGGTCCGTCGATCCCCGCTATGCCGAGCGCTTACGCCAAGTCGCCGCCGCTGGTGTCGAGACCCTGGCCATCCGGCTGCGCCACACCCCGGAGGGCATCGAGGTCGGCGAGGACCTGCCAGTGGAATTGGATTGAATGGCTCTCGGGGGCCTCAGTAACCCGTCCCGTTAAGATCCAGGGGGTTCGGATAGGCCGAGATCCGTTCGATACCCGTGTCGATGGCGCCATCCGGATGGAGTTCGAGCCAGCGGAAGCCGGGCGTGGCCGGGTCGAGGGTAAAATCCGTGCTTCCTGGCAGGAACTGGATGCAGGTGGAAGGCGCACCGAGGAGGACCACTCCTTTGCGCTCGGCAGTGAATGCCTGGTGGACATGGCCAAAAACGATGCCTCGGACCTGGGGATGGCGATCGAGGATGGCGAAGAGGTCCTCCGGATTACCCAGGGCCAGCTCATCCAGCCAGGGGCTGCCAACCGGCACCGGCTGATGATGAAGCACCACCAGCGCAGGCGCCTGGGGCCGGGCGGTCAGGGCCGAGGCTAGCCTCTCGAGCTGTCCCTCCGCCAGATGGCCAGACTCTTCCCCGGCCAACGTCGAGTCCAGCATGATCAGGTTCCAGGGGCCGCAATCGATTTGGTGCTTCCTGGTGTCGATGGGACCGTCCCGGAGATTTTGGGTCATCCCCACAGGGTCGTCATGATTGCCCGGTAGGGCGTGGCAGGGCAGTCTTAAGCGCCCGCAACGCTCGGCGAGATAGCGATAGGCAGGCGGGCTGGCATCCTGGGCCAGATCGCCGGTCAGGAGCACCCGGTCAGCGGCGCCGTAGTTCGCCTGGGCCAGATTAAGCACCTCTTCCAGGGTCAGGCGCGTCTTCTGCCCGAGCAGATCCCCTTCCGGGTCCGCGTAGAGGTGCGGGTCGGAAATTTGCAGCAGGCGCTGAGTCGCCGGGCGAGACATGAGCGTTTCTCCGAGCTGGGCGGGTCAGGTACCAGACCCTATTGTGGCCGATCAGGGCTCAGGGATCGTCAAGAGGGGGGTGAACACCCGGCGTCCCTCGAGGCCATGGCCGGGGCCCCGGGGTTGAGGGTGGCCAGTGATACGCGCGGGCTATCGTTACCATCGAAACAAACAATTGCCCCGAGGCCAGTCAAGGGCTATCTTCCTCATCCGTTCGGGCGCCGGGTGCGTCCATCAACCCCACATTTGGAGACAGCTATGGAACTCAAGGGCAGCAAGACCGAAGATCGCCTGAAGGAGGCCTTCGCCGGCGAATCTCAGGCCAACCGCCGTTACC
>JBFZDM010000305.1:0-7468 GCA_041307365.1 Chromatiaceae bacterium
AGGGGTGATGGCGCCGAGTCCGGCGCTGGGGCCTTGGACTAATCTCCTAACAGGCCAATAGTTGGCGTGGCGGCCAATATTCGCCGCCCTTCGTTCGCCGCCTTTTTCTGGCGCCTGGCCACCGGCGTACCTAGCCGTTAGGCTCGGCCAGTGGCCGGCCGGCTCCTGGCATCGACCGAATGATTCGTTATCAAGGAAACTCCCATGCGCCTTGTCATCGGCATCTCCGGCTCCTCCGGCGTCATTTACGGCATCCGTCTCCTGGAGGTGCTGCGTGCCATGCCGGAGGTCGAGACTCACCTGGTCATCAGCCAGGGCGCTAAGTTGAATATAGCCCTGGAAACGAGCTGGAAGCCCAGGGAAGTGGAGGCCCTGGCGGACCGGGCCTACAGCGACGCGGACCTGGCCGCGCCCATCAGCAGCGGCTCCTTCCGGACCGCGGGCATGATCATAGCGCCCTGTTCCATCAAGACCCTGTCCGGGGTGGTCAATTGCTACGCCGACAACCTGGTGGCGCGCGCGGCGGACGTGGTCCTCAAAGAGGGTCGGCGTCTGGTGCTGGTCCCGCGGGAGTCTCCGCTGCACGTCGGTCACACACGGCTGCTGCACCAAGCGGCGACCATGGGGGCGATCATTTGCCCGCCCATGCCAGCCTTCTACAATGCCCCCAGGACCATCCAGGACCTCATCGACCACACGGTGGGTCGCCTCCTCGACCTCTTCGATCTGGATGGCGGCCTGGTCCGGCGCTGGGAGGGGCCCGCCGCCCAGGATGGCGATTCCAGCACGTCCGGAAAGGCGTAGAATCCACCTTGGCCCGCGCGGGGCGCCGGGCCTTGGTCCCCATCCCAGGAGAAGAATAATGACGATCGATCCCCAGTTATTATCGCGGGAAGTGGTGAATGCCTTTATCGAATTACTTCCCCCCGAGGTGGGCGGCCAGATTGACAAGGCCCATCGCGAGGACCTGGAACTCCTGGTCCGGGAGGCGGTGCGCGAAGCGGTCAACGGCTCGCTGGAACGTCTGGAGGAAGTGGTGCGCGAGCTTCGCGCCGAGACAGGCCGGACCCAGCTCGAACTCTGATGCGGGCCAATGTCCATCCTGATCCCGGTGACTTTCTGGCCAGCGCGGGCCTGGGTATCTGGCCCCTTGCTCCCGGCCCTGGGAGCGGAGGCGGGGCCATGAGGGCCAGGGCGCCGAATGGGCAGCCCCTGAGTTCATGGCCGAGCCCAAGGACCAGCCGGTCATGACGACCAAATCCAGACCTCCCGCCGACAGTCTCGATCGCCGCCGCGCCGGGGTTTTGCTTCACATCACCTCCTTGCCGGGGCAGGGACCCTGCGGCGGCCTGGGGGCCGAGGCCCACGCCTTCATCGACTTTCTCGCCGAGTGCGGCATGAGCGTCTGGCAGATGTTGCCGGTGGGACCGACCCTAAGCGACCGCTCGCCCTACCAGAACAGCTCGGCCCACGCCGGCGACCCCCTGCTGATCGCCCTGGAACCCCTGGTGGAGGCGGGTTGGCTCACGGGCTTGCCAGAGGATGACGGCATCGCGGCCAAGATGGCGGCATTGGCAAGTGCCTGGACGGGTTTCCAGCGGCGGGCCGACAGTGATGAGCGCGCGGCCCTGGAGGCCTTCGCCGTCGAGAACACCTATTGGCTACCGGACTATGCCCTCTTTCGCGCCATCCGCGAGGAGCGCCAGGTCTGCTGGTGGCTTTGGCCGGTCAACCTTCGTGATCGCAAACACCGGGCCCTGGAACAGGCGCGCTCCCGGTTGGCGGCGGCCATCCAGGCCATCATTTTTGAGCAGTTCCTGTTTTTCGGCCAGTGGGGACGGCTGCGTGCCCACGCGGCGGCGCTGGGTGTCAGGCTGTTTGGCGACATGCCCATCTTTGTCGCCCACGACAGCGCCGAGGTCTGGGCGCGCCCCCAAGACTTCGACCTCAAACCGGACGGCAGCCCCCGGGTCGTCGCCGGGGTGCCGCCGGACTACTTCTCCGCCACTGGCCAGCGTTGGGGCAATCCCCTCTATCGCTGGGAAAGGATGGAGGCCGAAGGTTTCCGCTTCTGGCTCGACCGGGTGCGTACCCAGTTGCGCCTGTTCGACATGGTCCGCATCGACCACTTTCGCGGCTTTGAGGCCTACTGGGAGATCCCGGTGACGGAGGAATACGCCGTCAACGGCCGCTGGGTGAAGGCCCTGGGGGACGAACTCTTCGAACGCCTGCATCAGCGATTCGGCAAGCTCCCCCTGATCGCCGAGGATCTGGGCTTCATTACCCCCGAGGTGGAGAAGCTGCGTCGTAAATACCGCTTCCCCGGCATGAAGATCCTCCAATTCGCCTTCTCCGGGGGCGCTGACAATCCCTATCTGCCCTTCCAGCAGGATCGCGACTCGGTGGTCTATACGGGAACCCATGACAACGACACCAGCCTGGGCTGGTACCAGTCCCTGGACCCCGCCGACCGCGCCTATGTCGATGAGTACCTTGGCTACCCCGCCGAACCCATACCCTGGCCCCTGATTCGCGCGGCCCTGGCCTCGCGGGCCTATCTGGCCATCCTGCCCATGCAGGACCTCCTGGCCCTGGACAGCGACCATCGCATGAATGTCCCCGGCACCACCGAGGGCAACTGGACCTGGCGCCTTGACTGGAGTTCAGTGCCATCCGGGCTGAGTGCCAGGCTGCGGCGGATGGTCGGCCTTTACGGGCGCTGATCATTACTCAGGGTGACCTTGAGCGGCACACCTCGGAGCGCACCATCCTGGCGAATCCCTGGCAAAGCAAAAATTCCGCCCCCGGCCCCGTAGTTGCCGGCGTGGACTTTGTGGACGCCAAACCGGCGGGCATGGGCGCGGCCGCGAGTCAAGCGGGGCGGGGCGTCCCCGTTAGTTCTGTTCGTCCGGGGCTTGTCTTGACGCCACGGCTCCTCTGACGGGCACCCCTGCTCATGGCGGCTTATTTGACCTTCATCCCCGGCTCGGCCCCCGCGTCCGGGGCGAGCAGGAAGATGTTCTGGCCCCCGGGGCCGGCGGCTAGGATCATGCCCTCGGAGAGGCCGAAGCGCATCTTGCGAGGGGCCAGGTTGGCGACCATGATGGTGAGGCGCCCCTCCAGGTCCTTGGGGTCGTAGGCGGAGCGGATGCCGGCGAAGACGGTGCGGGTCTCGCCTCCCAGGTCGAGCTGGAACCTTATCAGTTTGTCCGATCCCGCCACCGCGCTGGCCTCCAGGATGCGGGCGACACGCAGATCGACCTTGGCGAAGTCGCTGAACTCGATGGGGTCCGCGATGGGATCGCGGGTCAGGTGACCCTCGGTGTGGATCTCGTGGGGTTTGGTCTTCTTGACATCGCGGCTGGCCAGATCCTCCTTGCTCTCCTGCAGCATGGCCTCGATCTGCCTGGGATCGACGCGGGTCATGAGGGGCTTGAATTCACTGATGACATGGCCCAGCAGGGGCCGAGACAGGTCACTCCAGGTCAGGGCCCGGATGCGCAGGAAGGCCTCGGCGGCCTCGGCCGTGCCAGGCAGGACCGGGCGCAGGTAGCCGATGAGCAGGCGGAAGAGATTGAGCCCCTGAGAGCAGATGGCCTGGAGTTCGGCCTCGCGGTCCCGGGCCTTGGCCACCACCCAGGGGGCCTTCTCGTCTATCCACTGATTGGCGCGATCGGCAAGCGCCATGATCTCCCTGCTGGAGCGGCTGAACTCGCGCCCTTCATAGGCCTCGGCGATGGAGGCGCCGGCGGCGACGAATTCATCGAACAGGCCGGGGTCCATGAGGTGGTCCGACAAGCAGCCCGCGGAGCGCTTGGTGATGAAGCCGGCGCAGCGGCTGCCGATGTTGACCACCTTGCCCACCAGGTCCGCGTTCACGCGCAGGGTAAAGTCCTCCAGATTGAGGTCGATGTCCTCGACGCCGGGGCCGAGCTTGGCGGCGAAGTAGTAACGCAGGTACTCGGGGTTGAGATGATCCAGGTAAGTGCGGGCCCGGATGAAGGTACCGCGGGACTTGGACATTTTCTGGCCATCGACGGTCAGGAAGCCGTGGGTCAGTACCGCCGTGGGGGGGCGGAAGCCGGCGCCATGGAGCATGGCCGGCCAGAAAAGGGCGTGGAAATAGATGATGTCCTTACCAATGAAGTTGTAGAGTTCGGCCGTCGAGTCCGGCTTCCAGAAGTGGTCAAAGTCCAGGCCCGGTGTCCGGTCGCAGAGATTCTTGAAGCTGGCCATGTAGCCGATGGGGGCATCCAGCCAGACATAGAAGAACTTGCCGGGGTGGTCCGGGATCTCAAAGCCGAAGTAGGGGGCGTCGCGGGAAATGTCCCACTCCTGAAGCCCGGCCTCGAACCACTCGTCCAGCTTGTTGGCGATCTCTTTCTGCAGGGCGCCACCGCGGGTCCAGCCCCTCAGCATGTCCTCGAAGTCGCCGAGGCGGAAAAAGTAATGATCGGATTCGCGCTGTTCGGGCTTGGCGCCGGAGACGGCGGAGTAGGGATTCTTCAGCTCCGCCGGGGAATAGCTGGCGCCGCAGGCCTCGCAGTTGTCGCCGTACTGGTCCTTGGCCCCACACTTGGGGCACTCGCCCTTGATGAAGCGGTCCGGCAGGAACATGCCCTCCACCGGGTCAAAGGCCTGGGTGATGGTCCGCCTGGCGACATGGCCCTGGTCCCGGTTGCGCTCGTAGATCAGGGTGGCGAAGTAGCGGTTTTCCGGGGAGTGGGTGGAGTGGTAGTTGTCGAAGCCGATCCGGAAGGCGGCGAAGTCCGCCTGGTGCTCCACGGCGACCCGGGCGATGAGATCCTCTGGCGATATGCCCTCCTGCCGGGCGCGCAGCATGATGGGGGTGCCGTGGGCATCGTCGGCGCAGACGTAGTAGCAATTGTGGCCACGCATCTTCTGAAACCGCGCCCAGATGTCCGTCTGGATGTATTCCACCAGGTGGCCGATGTGGATGGGGCCGTTGGCGTAGGGCAGGGCGCTGGTGACCAGGATGTCTCTTTTGTCGTTCATGGCGCGGTTACTTGTGTTTTGGGTGATGCCTTCGGGTGCCTCGTCGCCAGCCGGCGCGGCGGGGCGAGTATCGCACGATGGGGCGCGAGGGGCTATTTCAGGCAGGTATCAGGCTTGAAATTCGGTTGTCGAAGACCAAATTCCGCCCCCATCGCCAGGACGCCACCCCGAAGCTTGCCAACCTTTTCACCTCAATCCTTGCATCGATCCCGGCAACCGGCCCGCGCCACGGGTCCAGCCCACTGGGCGGCGGGAGCAAGATCCACTCACGGAGTACTCCATGTCAGACGTCACGAAAGAATCCATCGAAGCCGCCATCAAGACCTATGTCGAGCCCAGCCTCGGCCGTGACCTGCTAGGCGCCGCTTGCGTCAAGGGGATCGAGATCGAGGGCGGCAAGGTCAAGGTGAACGTCGTCCTCGGTTTCCCGGCCAAGGGTGTGGTCGAACCCATCGCGGCGGCCCTGCGGGAGCGGATCGGCGCCGTCCCCGGCGTCACCACCGCCGAGGTTGACATGAGCTGGAAGGTCGTCGCCCATTCGGTGCAGAAGTCCCTCAAGCCCATCGACAGCGTCAAGAACATCATCGCCGTCGCCTCCGGCAAGGGCGGCGTCGGCAAATCCACCACCGCCGTCAACCTGGCCCTGGCCCTGTCCGCCGAAGGCGCCCGGGTCGGCATCCTGGACGCCGACATCTATGGCCCTTCCCAGCCGCGCATGCTGGGCATCACCGGCCGGCCCGAGTCCAGTGATGGCAACACCCTGGAGCCCATGAACAGCTACCACCTCCAGGCCATGTCCATCGGTTTCCTCATCGACGAGGAGACTCCCATGATCTGGCGTGGCCCCATGGTCACCCAGGCCCTGGAGCAACTGCTCAACGACACCAACTGGTCCGATCTCGATTACCTGGTCATCGACCTGCCGCCGGGCACCGGCGACACCCAGTTGACCCTGGCCCAGAAGGTGCCTGTCTCAGGCGCCATCATCGTCACCACGCCCCAGGATATCGCCCTGCTGGATGCTCGCAAGGGCCTCAAGATGTTCCAGAAGGTCGAGGTGCCGGTGCTGGGCATCGTCGAGAACATGAGCATTCACATCTGTTCCCAGTGCGGTCACGAGGAGCACATCTTCGGCTCCGGCGGCGGCCAATCCATGGCCGACCAGTATGGCATCGATCTCCTCGGCTCCCTGCCGCTGGACATCCATATCCGCGAGGAGACCGACAGCGGCAAGCCCACGGTCGTCGCCCAGCCGGATTCCCGCGCCACCGCCATCTACCGGGAGATAGCCCGCAAGACGGCGGCCAAGCTGTCGCTCCAGGCCAAGGACTACGCCGCCAAGTTCCCACGCATCGTCATCCAGAACAACTGATCCACCCATCCTGGCCCGGCGGCTCCCGCCGCACCACACCGAAACCCCGGCGCCGCTGGCCCCGGGGTTTTTTTATGCCCCTGACAGGCAATCCCAGGCATGGTCCAGGGCTGGGCAATGGCTTAGACTCGGCCCTATTCACGTGAACCTTAAACGGGGACTTCCATGGTTGCGGCAATCGAATTGCAGGCCTATTGCGACGAACTCCTGGCGGCGCGGGACTTCGACGACTACTGCCCCAACGGGCTCCAGGTCGAGGGCACTCGCCCGGTGCGCCGCCTGGTCACCGGCGTGACGGCCAGCCTGGCCCTGATCGAGGCGGCCATCGCGGTGGAGGCGGATGCCCTCCTGGTCCACCATGGCTGGTTCTGGAAGGGCGAATCCCCCTGTCTCACCGGCCTCAAGGGCCGCCGGGCACGGGCCTTGATCGAATCGGGCGCCAGTCTCCTGGCCTATCATTTGCCCCTGGACGCCCATCCCGAACTGGGCAACAACCGTGAGTTGGGGCGACTGCTCGGCATCGAGGCGCCGGAGCCGACCCAGGCCGGCCATGGGCTGGTCTGGCGGGGTCTTCTGCCCCGACCCCTGCCGGGCGCGGAGTTCGCCGAGCGGGTGGCGCTGGCCTTGGGCCGGGCGCCCCTGCGCATACCGGCGCGGCGCGGTGCCCTGGAATCCATCGCCTGGTGCAGCGGCGCCGCCCAAGGCTTCATCGCGGAGGCGGCGGCCCTGGGAGTCGATGCCTATCTCAGCGGCGAGATCTCCGAGCAGACCACCCATCTGGCACGGGAACTCGGTATCGATTATTTCGCCGCCGGCCATCACGCCACCGAGCGCCTGGGGCCCCAGGCCCTGGGCGCCCACCTGGCGACATATTTTGGTATCGAACACCGCTTCCTGGAGATCGACAACCCGGCCTGATAGAGCCAGGCCCCGTGTTCTACCCCCAAAATAATCTTTTACCAGCCCAAGGGCTACCTTGACCCACTGGGGGCGATGGGCGAGAATTCTCCGTCGGTTTTCGTTGCTTCGACGGATTCGGATATTTGCCTTCCTGAGCGGGTGCTGCCTTCCAGCGCGGAG
>JBFZDM010000327.1:0-3032 GCA_041307365.1 Chromatiaceae bacterium
ACAGGCTACCGGCGGAGACTCCGCCCATGACCCCGTCAGTCACCAGTCGCCAAGGGGTGCCGAGACGGGAGGGCCCGCCCGTAACCGCGAAGTCGTCGATCAGAAGGGTATCGGCAGCCGAGGTGCTCACCGCGAGGTAACCCAGAATCGCCAAGAGCCGCTTTGCAGGGCATCGCCGAGATGATATGGGCTCACGCCGGGCCTTTCCGCGCAAGTTGCATCTCGTTGACTCCCGTGTAGCCAGGGAAAAGGCAGCCTGGGTCCAACGGGTGCTCGCGAATGTGGCGGGCGCGGAAGGCCTCGAGCCTGTGCAAGGCCCAGAAGGGCTCGATGGTATCCCAACCGCGGCGGGCCAGGTTCTCGATGTAGGTGACCTCGTCGGGAGCGATGCTCGGGGGGCGCGGCGGTTCAGTCATCATCTGGGTTAATCGCCGAAATTCTCCGCCTGACCCTTCTCCCCGGTTGGGATGGCTTCCCAGATCCGCACCGGGTCCAGTTCTCGCCAGCGATTGACTATCTGGCAGAAAAGCTTGGCCGTCTGCTCCACGTCATAGATGGCGGCGTGGGCCTCGGTGTTGTTCCAGCCGAGGCCCGCCATTTGGGCGGCGCGGGCCAGCACGGTCTGACCAAAGACCAGACCCGCCAGGGACACGGTGTCGAAGACGCTGAAGGAGTGGAATGGGCTGTTCTTGAAGCCGGTGCGATCCACCGCGGCCTTGAGAAAGCCGAGGTCAAAGGCGGCGTTGTGGCCCACCAGGATAGCGCGGTTGCATCCGCTGCCTTTGACCGCCTTGCGGATGGGGAGCAGGATTCGGTTCAATGCCTCCCTTTCCGGCACGGCATCGCGGAAGGGGTGATGGGGGTCGATGCCGGTGAAGGCCAGGGCCCGCGGGTCGATCTCCGAGCCCAGGAAGGGCAGGATGTGGCAGGACAGGGTCGCCCCGGGGAAGACGCGCCCCTGGTCGTCCATGCGGATGATGCTGGCGGCGATTTCCAGCAGGGCATGGCGCTGGGGGTCGAAACCGGCCGTCTCCACGTCCACCACCACGGGCAGAAAGCCTCGAAAGCGCTGGGCTATGGTGGGAATCTGTTCTGCTTCCATCATGGGCACAGGATAAGAGGCGAGCCCGTAAATGAAAAGGCGTTTGCTGCCTTCCGCGGCTTATGGCCCCGCCTTCCTGGCTGCTATAGTTCTGGCTTGCCCACATGACCGTGGCAGAGATGGCAGAGAAGGCGGAGGGAAGACAAACATGATGAGACCGTTTGCCAGGCCGGCATGCCTTTGGGCCATTTGGCTGATCCTGTTCACGGGCGCCGCCGGCGCGGGCGAGCGGGGTCTCCTGTTCGAGATCGGCGCGGAAGCCGTGCCGCCCTGCTATCTCTTCGGCACCCTTCACAGCGAGGATGCCCGGGTGTTGACCCTGTCATTGGCAACCCAGGATGCCTTTGACCGCTCCCCCGTCTTCGTCATGGAGGTCATCCCAGACGCCCAGGCCATCATCCGCGCCATGATGACCATGGTCTACACCGATGGCCGAAGCCTGGCGCAGGTAGTGGGGCAACCCCTCTACGGGCGGGTGGTCAGGGTCCTGAGCGAAATGGGCATCCCCGAGGAGGCGTTCAAGGATTACAAGCCCTGGGCGGCCGCCACCCAGATTGGCATGCCCAAGGCGGACACGGGGGAATTTTTGGACATCCGCCTCTACAAGGCCGCCCTGGCCGCCGGCAAGCAGGTGATCGGCCTGGAGACTATCGAGGAGCAACTGGCGGTATTCGACTCCCTGGATGAAGAGGATCAAATCGGCCTGTTGCAGGAAACCCTGGACGCACGCGACCAGCTTCCCGCAGTCTTCGAGCGCCTGCTCGGGGCCTATCTGGGGCGGGACCTTGCCGCCCTGGCGCTGCTCGGCGACGAGTATCTGCGCCAGGGCGATCCCCAGCTTGCCGATCGCTTCCGGCGGGCGGCCCTGGATGTTCGCAACCTGCGCATGGCGGAGCGCATGCATGCCTATCTGCGCGCGGGCGGCTGTTTCATCGCCGTCGGTGCCCTCCACCTGCCGGGTGATGAAGGAGTTCTGGCCCGGCTCGCGCAACGCGGTTTTGAGGTGCGGGCCCTGGATTGAACCGACCTTGGAAGCCGTTTCCCAACACCCGTCAATCTATCCGGTGTCACCTTTCTGGCTTGTGCTAGTATCCCCGCATCGAAGGCAGCCGGCGCAATGAGGCGATGGGAAGGCGCACCTTATGACGAAAAAAACTCGTGTGGCTGTGGGTATAACCCTCGCTTTCCTCCTCGGCGGCTGTACCTCGATACCGGAGGACCAGCGTGATCCCCGTGATCCGTTGGAGTCCTACAACCGGGCCATGTTCGCCTTCAACACGGACCTGGACAACGCCTTCATCAAGCCCATCGCCAAGGGCTATAAGGCCGTGGTGCCCGCGCCCGTGGATAAGGGCGTAACCAACTTTTTCGACAATGTCAGTGACGTCAACTCGGCCATCAACAACCTTCTGCAGTTCAAGGTGTCCCGTTTTGGCACGGACGTGGGACGTATCATTGTCAACTCCACCGTCGGCGTGGTGGGCCTCATGGATGTTGCCACCAACCTGGGGCTGCCTAGCTACAAGGAGGACTTCGGCCAGACCTTTGGCTATTGGGGCGACGTGGATAGTCCCTATCTGGTGTTGCCCGTGCTTGGACCCAGCACCTTGCGCGACACCATTGGCTTGCCGGGCGATATCGCCGCCAACCCCTTCTTTCATGTCTGGGATGCCAGTTCCCCCGCCAATTGGGGAATAATTTCCCTGGATGTGATCGATACCAGGGCGGACCTGTTGCCAGCGAGTGATATCCTGGAGACCGCGGCCATCGATCCCTATACCTTTACGCGTGACGCCTTCCTCCAGAAACGCCGATATGCCATCTTCGATGGCAATCCTCCGCCAGACCCCACCGAAGAGGATTTCTGGGCCGAGGAAGACGCCTCAGCAGCCCCGCCCGCCAAAAAACCCTGATCCTTGCCCCGCGGGCC
>JBFZDM010000350.1:0-9650 GCA_041307365.1 Chromatiaceae bacterium
GGACGCGGCACCGACAAAGAGTTGCGGCAGGATTTTACTGAAAGTTACCGCAATGAATTGACGCATTCTCTGACCATGTTGCAAACGGCCTGGCATGAATCGGGGCCGCGCATTGTCAATGCCTTACCCCCGATCGGAGGCCTCAGAGACACCTCGCTGGTCACCACGGAGGCAGCCGAGACGAGTCCGGGTGCCGTGGCGGTAACCAGTCCACCTGCGGGCCTGACCGGCGCGGAAGAGGAATCGGGCGAGGTACACCAAAGCCCGGCGGCCACCTGGACTTTGCCAACCGCGGCGGCCGCGGCGGCGGTGGCCGCCCCAGCTACGGCTGAGACCAGATCCGGCCCGGCTCCAGTCAGAACCGTGCCGGTACCTCCCGCGCCCAAGGCAGCCCAGACGTCCACTGCGGCCCCCCCCAAGGTAGCCTCCGCGCCTATCACTGCCTCGACAGCCAAACCCGCCGGTAAATCAACATCGGCTACCACGACCAAGCCGAAGGCAGCCGCCAACTCAGTCAGTGCTCCCACCACCGCACCTACGACCAAGTCAGCCAAGGCCGCCGCGTCAACACCCAAAGCCGCTCCCACCAAATCGGCGTCGGCAGCACCCGCCACCCAATCCAGCAAGGTCTCCTCGGCAACGGCTAAACCGGCCAAATCAGCCCCGACAGCCGCCAAATCCTCGTCAACGGCGCCAGCTAACAACTCCGCCAAGACCAACTCGGCAAAGGCGAAAACGACTCCAGCCCCCACCAAGTCCGGTTCATCCGCGACTGCCGCCAAGCCCAGTGCAACGGCAAAAGCATCTGCCGCCTCGACGAAAGCCACCGCTACCAAGTCCGTCATTACTAAATCATCCTCGCCTTCCAAGGCGACGACGAAACCGGACACGGCCGCCAAGAATGCCACATCGGCCGCGTCCGCCACCAAATCTACTAGCTCCGATACGGCAAGTTCGAAGGCGACTGCCAACTCCACTAAAACCGCCACGGCTACGAAATCAACCACGACGACGGTCAAATAGGCGGCCCACGCGGTTCAGACCAGTCATCAGGCCTGCTCCCGGCCGGGCCATGTCCGCCCTACCCCACTCCCCTGCCATTCGCCTGGGCCTGATACCCAGGCGACTCATACCCTGGGTTTTGCTGGTTCTGACAGCTTGCTCGGCATCTCCGTCGGACCAGACTCGGATGCTGGAAGACCCTGATCCCGTTCTGGTGAATCTGGCGGAACGAGGCGACCTACCCGCCATCGACAGCCTCCTCGACGCCGGGGCAACTCCCAATGTAGTGGATGGCTGCCAGTGGACGCCCCTCATGAAGACCGCCCTCTATGGTCATTTCGCCACGGCTCGGCGGTTGCTGGACGCCGGCGCAGACCCCAATGCCGAGGACCAGGGCGGCTACACCGCCCTCATGTTGGCCGCCTCCCGTGGGCATGGCGACCTGGTCCGCCTCCTGATCGGCCGTGGCGCGACATTGGATCGACAGGAGCTTAGCGGTGGCTGCACCGCCCTCATTTGGGCCGCCAAGGAAGGACGTGAGGCTAGTGTCGAAATCCTGCTTTCCCAGGGCGCCAACCGGACCCTAAAGGGTCTGGATGGCCGGGACGCCGCAGACTGGGCCCGCGAAAAGGACCATGATGCGATTCTGCTTCTCTTGACCTCGCCCCGGACCGACCAACCTTGACTCATCCATCCCGTTATTCCGCCAGCTTGCCGCTTGTCATATCAAGCCTCCGGCCACATCATTGGCTTCGTTGAAAAATTGACGTCTAAGCCATTTCGAACTCCCAACCCGGCCTGACCGAATGCCAATCACTTTTCGACTGTGGGAGGCGAAGCGGGATGGCATAACTCAGGGAAGAATGGTTGTCCCTGAATCGATCACCCTGAATCCTTCACCTAGAGTCGATCAGCTTGAACAGATCAGGCCCCCCTGGGCGTCACGACCCCTACAGGAGACAAACCCATGAGCCGCGCCCAACGCATCCAGGATACCCTCGCCCACGACTTGACTCCGCTGCACCTGGAGTTGCTCGACGAGACCACCCAGCACAATGTTCCCGCGGATAGCGAGTCCCATTTCAAGCTCCTTGTCGTCAGTGACCGCTTTGACGGACTCCAGCTCGTTGCCCGCCATCGCCTCATCAATAGCCTGGTTAGCAAGGAATTCGCCTCCGGCCTACATGCTCTGGCGATACATGCCTGGACGCCCGAAGAATGGTTCCTCAAGGGTGGCCAGGCACCAGACTCACCTCCCTGCCTGGGTGATGCAAAGAGCCTTTGATGGCGCCATGCAAGGGGGGGCTGAAACCTGAGACGACAGCCGGAGTAGGAGGCCGAATTGCCTCCCGCCATCTCACAGGCATATCATTGGAGCCCGATCATCGAACCAAATCTGTCTTCCTCTAGGGTGTCCATCCCTGGGGTGGAATAGGTCAAGTCTCGTCATGGCCGGTCGCGAGACGAGGTTCCTTACCATCGCTCACCATGAGGTAACCATGAAAAAAGCCATCGCTTTCGGTGTCATTGCCCTTTCCCTGGCCACCACTGCCGCTGCCCAGCTCAAGCCGGAAGACCAGATAAAATTCCGCCAGGCTGGTTACAGCTTCATGAGCTGGAACATGGGCAAGATCAAGACCAATCTCGAAGGGCAGTTTGACGCCAAGCAGGTCGAAGCCGCCGCCAACGCCATCGCCGGCATTGCCAACTCCGGCATGGGGGCCCTCTATGGGCCAGGTACGGACAAGGATATCGGCAGCCGCAAGACCCGCGCCAAGCCCGAGCTGTTCCAGAACATGCCCGAGGTTGGAAAACTCGCCAAGGAATTCAACGCCGCCGCCAACAATCTAGCCAAGGTCTCCGCCAGTGGTGATAAGGCCGCCGTGCAGATTGCCTTCGACGAGACGGGCGCGGCCTGCAAGGCCTGTCATGAGAAGTATCGCAAGGATTGATCCCGCTGAGATTCTACCCAAAAGCCGCCTCTGGGCGGTTTTTCTTACCAAGCCGGCGCGGGTGGCGGGGATAGTGGCGGCTCGATGAAGAATCCCATGGCGCTAGCGACTGCCACCAAGGCCAGAACCAGGGCGATGAGGAAGTTCAGGAGGCCCCCCCCTTGTGCCGGCCGGGCTTGGGGGTCAATGACCTCTTTCAGCCCGGTGAACATGGGTTTCACCAGACTTTCCTTCCTGACGAAGGTGTGGAAAAGAATGGCGGCGATGTGCAGTGATACGAGGGCGATGAGGATACTAATGTTCGTGCGATGGATACTGGAGAGCCACTGGCTGGTTTCGGCGCCGACAAGGGAGGTCAAGGGTCCCTGAAAGGCGATGTCGTCATTCGCGAGGAGGCCGGTAAGCGCTTGAAGGCTAAGGATGCCAAGGAGAGCCAGGACCGACAAGGCGCCCAGAGGATTGTGGCCCACCCCGACCCACCGCCCGCGCAGATAGGCCACTAACCGCCCCGGCCCAGGGACGAAGTTGAAAAAACGCGCATGGGTGGACCCGATGAAGCCCCAGACCAGGCGGAAGGTAAGCAGGCCAAGGATGGTCAGGCCAAGTCGGGCATGCCACTGGATGAGGCCGCCACCGATCTGACCCGTGATAAAGGCCGCCAGCACCAAGGCGGCCAGCAGCCAGTGGAAGAGACGGGTGGGAAGGTCCCAGACGCGGATTTGGCGTTTGTTCATGGCTTGTCTCTGGGCCAGTGAGCAGGTACGGAGAGGGGGATGGCATGGTCGCCCCATGCAGGGTCAGTTGCCACGCGGGGGCTGCGTCCCTGGGTTCGGTCATTGCCCTGGCCTGCCATTGATAGCATCTGCCGCCTTGCCTCCTGTCATCCGCCCCTGGAAGACTGGATGCGCCCCCTTGGTCTCTAGTTTTGCTTACCCACATAGCGATCTCGCGCGGCCTTGGCGCGCTCGAAGACTTCCAGCAGGACCTCCCCGTCCCCCCGCCCTACGGCGGCGGCCAGTTCCGCCAACTCGGCTTGGAAACGGTCGAGCATCTTGCCGAGGGCCTGGCGATTGGCGAGGCAGATATCGCGCCACATGATGGGGTGGCTGGAGGCAATGCGGGTGAAGTCACGAAAGCCACCGGCAGCATAGCGGAAAATCTCGTCGTTCTCACGCAGGCGCGCCAGGCTATCTACCAGGCTGTAGGCCAGAAGGTGCGGCAGGTGGCTGGTGGCGGCCAGCACCTCATCATGGTGATCGACCGCCATTTGTGTCACCTCGGCGCCGCAGGCCTCCCACATGGCCTGGACCTGGGCGGTGGCCGCCGGGTCTGTCCCCGGCAGGGGGGTGAGGATGACGCGCCGGTTGCGGTAGAGTTCGGCGAAGGAGGCATCGACCCCGCTCTGCTCGGTGCCGGCGATGGGGTGTCCAGGGACAAAACGTGGAGGCGGCTGGCCAAAGACCTGGCGGGCGTCCTCCACCACACTGCCCTTGACGCTGCCGCCATCGGTGAGAATTGCGGCCGGCGCCAGGTGATCGCGGATAGCGGCGAAGGTCGCGGCCATGGCCCCCAGGGGGACGGCGAGAAAGACCAGATCGGCGCCGGCCACGGCCTCGGCGGGATCCTGGCTGTAGCGATCGATGACCCCCAGTTCGACGGCCCTTTGCAAGTTGCCAAGAGAGCGCCCACAGCCAACCACTTCGTCCACGGCCCCGGCCCGGCGCAGGGCCCGGGCGAGAGACCCACCAATGAGGCCGACGCCGATGATAGCCAGGCGCTGGATCATTCCGCCAAGGCCGCCGCCAGGGCCGCTAGCAGGCGGGCGTTCTCCGCCTCGCTGCCGATGGTGATCCGCAGGTGATGGGGCATGCCATAGTTGCCCACGGGGCGGGTGATGCAGCCTGCGCGCAGCAGGGCCTGGTCGATGGGTCCCGCCGGGCGGCCCAGATCGATGGTGATGAAGTTGCCTACCGACGGAATGTAGCAGAGCCCCAGCTTGCGGGCGCCTTCCTCCATTTGGCGCATACCGCGCCGGTTTAGCTCCAGGGATGCCCGGACATGGGCCTCGTCGGCCAGGGCGGCGATGGCCGCCGCCTGGGCTATGCTGTTGACATTGAAAGGTTGGCGGGCACGGTTAAGCAAGTCGGCGATATGCGGGTGGCTAAGGCCATAGCCCACCCGCAGGGCCGCCAGGCCGTGGACTTTGGAGAAGGTGCGGGTGACGATGAGGTTCGGGAACCGGTCTAGCCAGAGGGAGGCATCAGGGTAATCCGGCTCCTCGACATACTCGATGTAGGCCTCGTCCACCACGGCCACGCAGGTCTCTGGCAGGTCGGCGAGAAAGCTATAAAGGCTATCAGAGTCGAGCCAGGTACCGGTGGGGTTGTTGGGATTGGCGATCCAGACCACGCGGGTACGCTCGTTGACCAGGGCCGCCATGGCCTCCAGGTCGTGGCCGTGATCCTGAGCCTTGGCGACGCGGGCGGTGGCCCCCACCGCCTGGGTGCTGATGGCATAGACAGCGAAGGCATGCTCCGAGAAGACCGACTCCTGGCCCGGATGGAGAAAGACGCGGGCAACCAGGTCGAGAACATCATTGGAGCCATTGCCGAGGGTGACGGCGGCGGCCTCCAGGCCATGACGCTCGGCCAGGGCGCGGCGCAGTTCAAAGCCCCCGCCGTCCGGATAGCGCCCCAGCTCCGCCAGGGCGACGGCGGCGGCCTCCCGCGCAAGGATACCCGGGCCCAGGGGATTCTCGTTCGAGGCCAGCTTGATCGAATTGGTGATGCCCAGTTCTCGCTCCAGCTCGGACAAAGGCTTGCCGGGGATATAGGGTTGCAGGCCGGGTAGACCGGGGGCGGTCAGCTTAAGGAAGGGATTGGCGCGATTGGTCATGCTCATGTCTCGGCTAAGAGGGTACTAGATCACCGCCTTGGGATAGGAGCCCAGGACCCGGAACAGGCTGGATGCCCGGCGCAGGCTTCCCAGGGCCGGGGCGACCACTTCGTCATCCCGGTGGCCATCGATATCGACGAAAAAGACATAGTCCCAGAGACCACGCCGTGAGGGGCGGGACTCGATGCGGGTCATGCTGATGCCGTGGGCCGCCAGGGGGGCAAGCAGACCGTAGAGGGAGCCGGCCTCGTTGTAGCAGGAGAGCAGCAGGCTGGTCTTATCGTCACCACTGGGCCGGGCATCCTCGGTGCCGATCACTAGGAAGCGGGTGGTATTGCCCGGCTCGTCCTCGATGCACCGCTCCAGGATCTCCAGGTCATAGATATCCGCCGCCGCCTCGCCGGCCACCGCCGCCGCAGCGGGATGGCTGGCCGCCAGCCGTGCGGCCTCGGCGTTACTGTCCACGGCGATACGCTCGGCCAGGGGCAGGTGGCGATCCAGCCACCCCCGGCATTGGGCCAGGGATTGTTGATGAGAATAAAGGGTCTGCACCATCCCCAGGTCCTGCTCCCGGCTCATCAGGTGATGATGAATACGCAGACTCACCTCGCCGGCAATGCTTAGGGGAGAGCGCATGAACATGTCCAGAGTGTGATTGATCACGCCCTCGGTGGAGTTCTCTACCGGTACCACCCCGTAATGACAGGACTTGGCCTCGACCTCGCGGAAGACATCGCCGATGCTTCCCACCGGGACCGTGTTGGCGGCGTGACCGAAGTGCTTGACCGCCGCCGCCTGGGTGAATGTCCCCACTGGGCCGAGGAAGGCCACGGACAGGGGCTGTTCCAGGGCCAGGCAGGCGGACATGATCTCTCGGAAGAGGCGGGCCATGGCCTCGCTGTCGAGAGGACCTGGGTTGCGGGCCTTGATCCGCCGCAGCACCTCCGCCTCGCGGCCCGGTCGATAGAATTGGCTGTCGCCCACCGCCGCCTTGATCTCCGCCACCTCGTGGGCACAGGCGGCACGTGCACTGATCAGGCGCAAGATCTCGCCGTCGATGGCGTCGATGCGCTGGCGAATGTCCGCCAGCCGATCCTCGGAGGTCATGGCCCCGCCCTCCCCGGGGTCTTGCGCGGCCAAGGCATCAGGTCTTGTCCTTCTCGCAGCCGAGGCAGCGCACCGAAAGAACGCCGGGGATGGCGCGCAACTGAACCACCGTCTCCTTGGGCACCCATTGATTAAGGTCGATGAGGGTCACGGCAATGTCCCCCCGCGAGCGGTTGAGCATGTCGATGATGTTGAGCCCCGCCGCCGCCAGGTCGGTGGAGATCTGACCGACCATGTTCGGCACATTGCTGTTGACCAGGGCGAGGCGGTAGCCGCCGCTGCGGGGCAGCATGATCTCCGGGAAGTTGACCGCGTTGGTGACGTTGCCATCCTCCAGCCAGGCACGCACCTGATCGGCGACCATGACGGCGCAGTTCTCCTCCGCCTCGCGGGTGGAGGCGCCAAGGTGCGGCAGGGTTACCACGCGGGGATGATCCTTCAAAAGGTTGCTCGGGAAATCGCAGACATAGGCGTAAAGATGGCCGGAATCCAGGGCCGCCACTGCCGCCACGTCGTCGATGATGCCGTTGCGGGAAAAGTTGAGCAGGACCCCGCCCCTGCGCATGGTGCGCAGCCGCTCGGCGCTGATCATGCCCCGGGTCTCGTCGGTCAGGGGCACGTGGAAGCTGATGAAATCGGAGCGGGAGACCAGATCGTCCACGCTCAGGGCCTGCTGGACATCGGCGGCCAGTTGCCAGGCGCGCTGGACCGTGATGGTGGGATCATAGCCGATGACCTTCATGCCCAAGGCGCGGGCGACATTGGCCACCTGGACGCCGATGGCGCCCAACCCCACCACGCCCAGGGTACGGCCAGGAAGCTCGAAGCCGACGAACTGCTTCTTACCGCTCTCCACCGCCTTGTTGATGGCCGCGTCCTCGCCCTCGAGGCCCCGGGCAAATGCCCAGCCCTGGGCGATATTGCGCGCCGCCAGCAACATGCCCGCCACCACCAGTTCCTTGACGGCATTGGCGTTGGCGCCGGGGGCGTTGAACACGGGCACGCCACGCTCTGACATGCGCGCCACCGGGATATTGTTGACACCGGCGCCGGCGCGCCCCACCGCCCGCAAGGAGGCCGGGATCTCCATATCGTGCATGCTGGCGGAACGGACCAGGATGGCGTCGGGATGAGCGATCTCCGAGGCTACCTCGTACTGATCGCGGGGCAGCCGCTCCAGGCCGGCTACGGAGATGTTATTCAAAGTCAGTATCTTGTACATGGTTATGGAGGTAAACTCTTGTTCGTTGTTATCGTGGACGCCCCACCCTGCCCTCTGCGTCCGTCTTCGACTCACGCCCGCGGGGAGGACGAGCATGACGGGTCCACCGTCAGCGATCAGCCGTTTTTGCGCTCGAACTCGGCCATGAAATCGACCAGGGCCTTGACGCCCTCCTCCGGCATGGCGTTATAGATACTGGCGCGCATGCCGCCGACCGAGCGATGGCCCTTCAGGGTCAGAAGCCCGGCGCCCTTGGCCTCGGACAGGAAGCTAGCGTCCAGTTCGGGATTGGCCAGGGTGAAGGGGACATTCATCCAAGAGCGGCAATCCGGGCGCACCGGATTGGCGTAAAAGCTCGATGTGTCAATGGCATCGTAAAGCAACCTGGCCTTACGCTCATTGATGACTGCCATTCGCTCTAGCCCGCCGAGTTCTCCCAGCCACTTGAACACCAGCCCTGCCAGATACCAGGCATAGGTGGGGGGCGTGTTGTACATGGAGCCGTTGTCGGCATGGATCTTGTAATCGAACATGGTTGGCGTGCCTTCCATGGGCTGACCGATCAGGTCCTCGCGGACGATGACCAGGGTCAGGCCCGCTGGGCCAACGTTTTTCTGGGCGCCGGCATAGATGAGGCCGAAGCGCGAGATATCGATGGGACGCGACAGGATGGTGGAGGACATGTCCGCCACCAGCGGCTTGTCGCCGGTCTCAGGGACATAGGGGAACTCAACGCCTTCGATCGTCTCGTTGGGGGTGTAATGAACATAGGCGGCATCGTCGCCCAAGAGCAGGTCGCCCTGGGCCGGCACGCTGGTGAAATGGCCATCCACGGCCCCTTCCGTTACCGCCACGGTACAGTAACGCTTGGCCTCCTGGACGGCCTTCTTGGACCAGGATCCGGTCTTGATGTAGTCGGCGTCCGTGGCGCCCCGGAGCAGGTTCAGGGGCACCATGGCGAACTGGCTGGATGCGCCGCCCTGCAGGAAAAGGACCTTGTAGTTGTCCGGAATCCCCAACAGGGCCCTTAGGTCCGCCTCGGCCGCCGTGGCGATGGACATGTACTCCTTGCCGCGGTGGCTCATCTCCGCCACGCACATGCCGCTGCCATTCCAGTCCAGCATTTCCTCCCTGGCCTGATTGAGGACACTATCCGGCAGCATGGCCGGGCCGGCGCTGAAGTTATAGGGTCTTGCCATGGTCGCAACTCCGCAAAAGTCCGAATCTAGAAAAGTGGTATAACATTCTGTAAATACAGGTAGGGCTTGAAGCCAAAGGTCGTCGCCCGCCTGGGTTGTCTGGTATCAGGGACCGCGAAAACACGGCGGATTCCGGCTCGCCCTGGGAACTCATTGATTTCCATAAGGCGGCTTTAGCCCGCCCGAAGGGCGCTCGGCCCGTGGTCCAAACCACCGGCTTTCAGCCGCCTTCTCTTTCAGTCGGGGGTTTAGTCCCCCGATCTCCAACCCACC
>JBFZDM010000346.1:0-4576 GCA_041307365.1 Chromatiaceae bacterium
TTTCCAGACCGACCTGACGCGCCAGTTCCTCGACGGCCTCTGGGAAATTCAGGTGATTGTATTCGATGAGGAAATCAATCGCGTTCCCGTGCGCGCCGCAACCGAAGCAGTGGTAGGTCTGTCGCGAGGGTGTCACCGTGAAGGAAGGCGACTTTTCGTCGTGGAAGGGGCAACAGGCAGAATAGAGGGCACCGGCCCGCTTCAGGGGCACCTGACGATTGATGAGTTCGACGATGTCGATTCGAGCGAGGAGGTCACTCTTGAATGCGGAGTTTATTCTGCCGGCCATGGGGATCAGCGAGCAGAAGGGGAGGGACCGGCCCCTGGTATGGCGGGGTTAACCCTCAGGGGCCCAACCGCTGCTTGACCAGGGCGCTGACGGCGCCCACATCGGCTCGGCCCTGGACCTGGGGCTTGAGGATGGCCATCACCTTGCCCATTTCCTTCACGGAGGTGGCGCCCGACGCCGCAACGGCCGTCTCGATCAGGGCGGCGATCTCGCCATGGCCCAAGGCCGCCGGCAAGTATTCCTGGCAGACGCCGATCTCGTAGCGCTCTTGTTCCGCCAGATCCTCGCGCTTGGCCGCCTCGTATTGGGTGATGGAGTCGCGGCGCTGCTTGAGCATCTTGTCCAGCACCGCGAGCACCTGAATGTCGTCCAGTTCGATGCGCTCATCGACCTCACGCTGCTTGATGGCGGCGTTGATGAGGCGAATGATGCCCAGGCGCCTCTTCTCGCCCGCCTTCATGGCGGCCTTCATGTCCTCGACGAGGCGTTGCTTGAGCATGGGGATCAATTCCGGCTCGAAACTGGATCTGAACTGAAGTGGGAGTTCACCAGGTGGCTCAGAAGGTGCGTTCCCAGCGACGGGTTTCGCGCTGCAACTTCTTATGGTGACGCTTTACCGCGGCGGCCTTGCGGCGCTTGCGCTCGGCGGTGGGCTTCTCGTAAAACTCGCGGCGCCGGACTTCGGCCAGGACGCCGGCCTTCTCGCAGGAGCGCTTGAAGCGGCGCATGGCAACTTCAAAGGGTTCGTTTTCCTTGACGCGGACGCTGGGCATGAAAAATTTTACCTATCGTTTACGGTTAGGGCTCGATAGAGCACAAGGTTGGAAAGACGCGGGATTCTAACTGATCCGGGCGGGCGCATGCAAAGCCCATTCGCGTCATCGCGTCACCATTCGCGTCCTTTGGCCAAAAAGCCGTACCATTGATCTTTTGCCGACCAAGCTGGGGTAACCGCTGTCATTCATGCGCGTATTAGGCATCGAAACCTCTTGCGACGAGACCGGAGTCGCCGTCTATGCTGGCGGGCAGGGCATGCTCGCCCATGCCGTCTATAGCCAGATCGAAATCCACTCCCGTTATGGCGGCGTGGTGCCCGAACTGGCATCGCGCGACCATATTCGAAAGACATTGCCCATGATTCGTCAGGTGTTGGACGAGGCCGGTCTGTCCAAGCCGGACATCGATGGGGTGGCCTTCACCGCTGGACCTGGTCTGATCGGAGCCTTGCTGGTGGGCGCCGCCCTTGGACGGAGCCTCGCTTGGGCCTGGAACGTGCCGGCCATCGGGGTTCACCACATGGAAGGGCATTTGCTTGCGCCCCTGCTGGAGGAACCCGCACCGGAATTCCCCTTTGTCGCCCTGCTGGTCTCCGGCGGACATACCCAGTTGGTGGCGGTGGAGGGCATAGGCCGCTACCAACTCCTCGGCGAGTCCCTGGACGATGCGGCTGGCGAAGCCTTCGACAAGACCGCCAAGCTGCTCGGATTGGCCTATCCCGGCGGGCCGGCTCTGGCGGCACTGGCCGAGCGGGGCGACCCAGGGCGTTACCGCTTTCCCCGGCCCATGACTGACAGGCCCGGCCTGGATTTCAGCTTCAGCGGCCTCAAGACCTTCGCCCTCAATACGCTGCGCGAGGAGATGGCGGCCCCTATTGACGCGGAGCAGACACGGGCCGACATCGCCCGCGCCTTCGAGGAGGCGGTGGTGGAGACCCTGGCGATCAAGTGCCGTCGGGCGGTGCGTCAGACGGGCTATCCTCGCCTGGTCCTGGCTGGTGGCGTCAGCGCCAATCGGCGGCTGCGCGCCAGCATGGATCTGGCCTTGGCCAGGGAGGGGGCGCGGACCTTCTATCCGCGTCCCGCCTTCTGCACCGACAACGGCGCCATGATCGCCTTCGCTGGCTGGCATCGGCTCCAGGCGGGTCAATCGGAACCCCTGTCCTTCGCGCCCCGGGCGCGCTGGAACATGGCGAGCCTGCCGCCGGTGTGAGGCCCGCGGGGCTCGGAAGCCGATCAGGGATGTCGGCCGGGGAGATGGTTCAGCCTTGCCCGGTTTTCCGGGTGCTGATCCGGCCCTCGGCGCCCGAGATCATATTCTGGATATTGCTCTTGTGCCGCCAAAAGATGATCAGGCTGATCAGGACCTGCATGGCGATCAACCAGGGCTCGTCCCAGAAATACCAGAGGATGAAGGGGGCGAGTGCCATGGAGACCAGGGCGGACAGGGAGGAAATCTTCAACACCTTGGCCACGAAGAGCCAGATGGCCGCCACGCTCAGGCCCACCGGCCAGTAGAGGCCGAACTGGATGCCGAGGGCCGTGGCTACGCCCTTGCCGCCTTGGAAGCCGAAGAAGACCGGATAGATGTGGCCGAGGAAGGCCGCCATCCCCGTGGCGGCGAGGCCGGCCGGGCCGAGCCCCAGGGCATGGGCCAGCACCAGGGGGATCAGGCCCTTGAGACTGTCGCCCAGCAGGGTCATGGCGGCGGCCTTTTTGCCGCCGATCCGCAGGACATTGGTAGCGCCTGGGTTGTTCGACCCCTGGGTGCGCGGGTCCGGCAGGCCCAAGAGCCGGCAGACGATAATGGCGCTGGAGACGGAGCCCAGCAGATAGCCGGCGAGGACGGTGAGAAGGACGATCATCATGACGCCACATTGGAAACCTAAACGCCGGGTCGGTCAAGCCAGTGCCGAGCGCCTGGTGTAACCTGGGGCCTGGTTCCGCGCGCCGGTTACACTATTTTCCGGCGTCGCGACTGCTTCGGGTATCAGGTTGCCATACCGCGTCGCACAGGTGCCTGTAGGCTACCTGGCCCCCCTCTGTCATCGCGGCTTACGACACCGGCTACCCGATGCGGGCTTGTTGCATATTTCACATGATTGTAGGCAGTTAGCAAATTTCTCAACCAGGCGCAGCCCTGTTCCCGGAATGATCTAAAGATGTCACGACCTCTGCCCCCGAGCGACCAACTGCCCTATGCCCTTTATACCGCCGAGCAGGTGCGGGCCCTTGATCGGGCGGCCATTGCCTGCGGTATTCCAGGCACCGAACTGATGGAGAGGGCCGGCCAGGCTGCTTATGGTCTGCTGCGCGAGCGCTGGCCAGAGGCGCGCCAGATCACCCTGCTGTGCGGGGCCGGCAATAATGGTGGCGACGGTTATGTGCTGGCCCGTCTCGCTCGCTCGGATGGCCTGAACGCGCGGGTGCTGCAACTGGGCGATGTCGAGCGTTTGGGGCCGGATGCCCGGACCAAGCTAGAGGCTTGGCTTGCGATGGGGGGAGCCCTGGAGCCCTTCCGGGAGCTGCCCAGGCGCTCGGATGTCATCGTGGATGCCCTGCTTGGCATCGGGCTGGAGCGGCCCCTGGAGGGCGACTGGGCGCGGCTTGTCCAGGCGGCCAATGCCCAGCGGGCCCCCGTGCTGGCCGTCGATATCCCTACCGGCCTGCACGCGGACACGGGCAGGGTGCTGGGCGTGGCGATCCGGGCCTCGGCCACCATCTCCTTCATCGGTCTCAAGCAGGGGCTTTTCACCGGCGCCGGTCCAGATCGTTGCGGCGATATCCATTTCGGTGGCCTGGCGGTGCCTGCAGTCATCTATGCCGGTGAGATCCTCTCCGCGCGGCGTCTGGACTGGAAGAAGGCATCTGGCCTTGTCGAACCCCGCCGCCGCGACGCTCACAAGGGCGATTTCGGTCATGTGCTGGTAGTTGGCGGGGCCCCTGGCTTCAGCGGCGCGGCGCGCCTGGCGGGGGAGGGGGCGCTGCGGGCCGGCGCGGGCCTGGTCTCGGTGGCGACTCATCCCGCCCACGCCACCCATCTCAATGCCGGCCGTCCGGAACTCATGGTGCGGGGGCTTACCGACCCGGAGGATTTGTCGGCCCTGCTGGCAAGAGCGACGGTCGTGGCCATCGGCCCTGGCCTCGGCCGGGACCCCTGGGGCCTTGGCCTGCTCGAGCGCGTGCTGACGGAGGACAAGCCCCTGGTACTGGACGCGGATGCCTTGAATTGCCTGGCCCAGACGCGGATCCGTCGCGAAGACTGGGTCCTGACTCCGCACCCTGGGGAGGCGGCGAGGCTGCTCGGTTGTACCACAGCCGAGGCGCAGGCGGACCGTTTCGCCACCCTTCGCCAACTGAGGGGACGCTATGGGGGAACGGTTGTCCTCAAGGGCGCCGGGACCCTGATCCTGGGTCCATCCCATCGCCCGCCCGGCGTCTGTTCCCAGGGCAATCCAGGCATGGCCTCGGGGGGGAGCGGCGATGTGCTCACGGGCATCATCGCCGCCTT
>JBFZDM010000374.1:0-2508 GCA_041307365.1 Chromatiaceae bacterium
CATCAATGGTAAAGAGTCCGCGCCCTAGCCCCGACTGATTGCTGGCGATTGCCAGGCGGAAGCCGCCATGATATAGGCGCGCCATGGCATCCAGGCTACCTGGGATGGGGATCCATTCTTCCTCGGATTTGATGTAGGCATCCGAGTCCTGGTTGATGACTCCGTCGCGATCGAGAATGATCAGCTTCATTGCGGTACAAACACGCCTTGCCTCATTGGCTTGCCGGCTGCAACCGGGAGATGTCCGCCACACCCAGGAAGAGCCCCTCAAGACCGGCCAACAGGGCCAGGCGATTGTCGCGCACGTACCGATCATCGGCCATGACCATGACCTGATCGAAGAAGGCGTCAACCTCTGGCCTGAGACCGGACAGGAGTTTCAGAGCGGCAGCATAGTCCCCAGCCAGAATCAGGGACCTGACCTGGGGAGTCAGTTCACGGATACGGGCCTCTAGGCGGATTTCTGCCGGTTCAGTCAGTAGCGCGGCGTCAACCTCTCCACCTGGATGTTCGCCGCTCTTCTTAAGGATGTTGCGAATGCGCTTATTGGCTGCCGCCAGCGCCTCGGCCTCGACTAGGGCGCTAAAATCGCGAACTGCCAGGATGCGGCGGTGAATGTCACTTGGCACGCGAACGCCTACGGCCAGGACCGCCTCCACCAGATCGGCGCCCAAGCCTTGATCCTGGCAGTAGCCCTTGAGGCGTTCAAGTACATAATCGAAGACCTCTCCCGAGGCTGAGCCGGCATCTACCTTGGTCCGCAACTCTTGGGCAGTAAACTCCAGCAGTTCCCGCAGGTCGAGTTTCAGAGGCGTCTCGATCAGCAGGCGCAGCACTCCGATGGCTGCCCGGCGCAGGGCATAGGGATCCTTGACGCCCGATGGCCTTTGACCGATGGCGAAGATGCCGACCAGGGTATCCAGCTTTTCGGCCAAGGAAAGGATGCGGCCACAGTCCGTGGCCGGTAGGCGATCGCCGGCATGGCGCGGCAGGTACTGCTCCTCCAGAGCGGCGCAGACTGCCGGGTCCTCGCCGGAGTGCTTGGCATAGTAACGGCCCATGACGCCCTGCAGGCTGCCAAATTCGAAGATCATGGCGGTCATGAGGTCGCATTTGCCCAGATATGCCGCCCGGGCCGCCAATTCCTCGTCATAACCCAGGAGACCGGCGACATAGCGGGCGATCTGGGCCACGCGTTGTGACTTCTCCGCCACCGTACCCAACTTGTCCTGAAAGACGACAGTCTTGAGCCGCTCGGCGAACGACTCCAGTGGGTGCTTGAGGTCTTGGGACCAGAAAAAGGCGGCATCGGCAAAGCGCGGTCGGATGACCCGTTCATTCCCTGCCCTCACCTGGGCTGGGTCCAGGCTCTCGATATTAGCGATGGTGATGAACTTGGGCAGCAAGTCCCCGTTGGCCGAGCGCAAGGGAAAATACTTTTGGTTTTTCTGCATGGTCTCGATCAGTACCTCGGCGGGTACCTCGAGAAACTGGGGGTCGAAGCTGCCCAGGATGGCCGTGGGCCATTCGCACAGGGCCGTCACCTCGTCAAGCAGATTGGCGTGGATCATGGCGCGGCCACCGGCTTTCGCCGCCAGGGCCTCGACCAGGTCGCGGATACGCTCGCGGCGGACGGAGAAGTCGGGCTCGACGCGACCGGTCTCCCGCAGCAAGCCGGCATAATCTCCAGGGTGCCAGAGCCGAATGGCTCCCGGGCGGTGGAAGCGATGGCCAAAGGTCTCACGGCCGATCTCGACACCAAGAATCTGGCCTTTGATCAGGTCATCGCCAAAAATCAAAACCACCCAATGCACGGGGCGCACGAACTCGTCCTCCCGATCGCCCCAGCGCATGCGCTTGGGGATGGGTAGGCCGGCGAGGGCACGTTCCACCATGGGGGTCAGCAGCTCGGTCGTGGGCTTTCCAGGTTGGCGCTGACGGACGACCAGCCAGGCACCCTTGTCCGTCACATCTTTTTCGACCTGCGTCAACTCGACCCCGCAGGAGTGGGCGAAGCCGAGGGCCGCCTGGGTCGGTTGTCCCTTAGCGTCGAAGGCCGCTTTGACCGCAGGTCCACGCCGGACCAGTTCTTGATCCGGCTGTACCGCCTCCAATCCGCGCACCAGGAGGGCCAGCCGCCGTGGCGTGGCATAGCTCGCGACAGCACCGAAGCCAAGGTGGTGAAGGGACAACTGGGCCTGGAGCCCCTCCGCGAAGGCTTGTGACAGGCGGAGCAGGGCTGCGGGAGGCAGTTCCTCGGTCCCGATTTCGACGAGCAGATCGTGTGTCTCGACCATGATCTTTACCTTATCCCTCGATCGCCGCTGGCGGATTCAACATGGGAAAGCCCAGGGCTTCGCGGCGCTCGTAATAGGCCTGCGCCACGGATCGGGCCAGGGCGCGGACGCGCAGAATGAAGCGCTGGCGCTCCGTTACCGAGATGGCGCTGCGCGCGTCCAGCAGGTTGAAGGTGTGAGATGCCTTGAGCACTTGCTCGTAGGCTGGCAG
>JBFZDM010000356.1:0-2876 GCA_041307365.1 Chromatiaceae bacterium
TGGTCGGCCTCCTGCTGAGCACGATCCAGTTGGGTGTTTTACCAATCATGGTGCCGGCCACCATCTATCTCTTCTACACCGCCAGCACGACCACGGCGGTGCTCTTCCTGATCTGGACCCTGTTCGTCGGCACCATCGACAACATTCTCAAGCCAATCTTGCTCGGGCGCGGCATCTCGGTGCCCATGCTGGTCATCTTCGTTGGCGCCATCGGCGGCTTCATCGCCCAGGGCATCATCGGCCTCTTTGTCGGCGCCGTGGTGCTGGCACTGGGCTACGAACTGCTTCTAGCCTGGTTGCAGGATGGGGAGCTAGTCACGGAGCCAGGGAGCGAGGGGCATAGGAACCTTGAAGATCATTGATCCCGATCACCAGGACCCCGCCGATGAGCGCCGGAACCTTACTCGCGCGCGCCGCCCTGCACCAACGCCTTGCACGGCTTTCCGACCGGGGGCATTCCCTTCACCGGCCCGCCACCAGCCTGTTAAACTCAAAATAGGGACGGCCCTTTTGTCCGAGCACGCCGCCCCACCCCCCCGCGCCGCCCGTCCAAACGGTTCGCGCCTTATCAGGAGAAGGAGAATAACCATGGCCATCTGGGTATTAGTCGCCGACAACAGCCGCGCCCGCTTCTTCACCGCCGAGAAACCCGCCGGCCCCCTCACCGAGACAAGGGATCTCGCCAACCCCGAGGCCCGCCTGCACGAGGGCGACCTGGTCTCCGACAAGACCGGCCGTGACCGCAACCCCAGCACGGGCTCGGCCCACGGCGTTGGCGCCGATGCCTCCCATAAGCAGGACGGGGCCGGCCGCTTCGCCCTCCACGTCTGCGACGAACTGGACGCCGCCCGCGCGGCCGGCGACTTCCACAAGCTCTATATCCTAGCCGCGCCGGCCTTTCTCGGCCTCCTGCGCAAGCATCAATCCGCCCCCCTGAAACAGACCATTGTCGCGGAACTCGACAAGAACCTGGCCACCCAAGACCCGGCGGCCATCCGCAAGCACCTGCCCGAGTACCTCTAGGTTTCGCGGGACCTGACCAGCCGCGGGCCCGCGCCTGGCCCCAACCAGGCGCGGCCATGAAGGATTAGAAGCCGTGGAACCTAGCGTCTGCCTGAGCGCCGCCGATCTTAACCATCCCTGCGACCTCGCCGGTCTCGACTTCGCCGACACGGGTGAGCTTGAACCCTTGAGCCCCGGCCTGGGCCAGGAGCGGGCGATGGAGGCCATCGACCTCGGGGTGAGCGTCCCCCACCGGGGTTACAACCTCTACCTCATGGGTTCCGCCGGGCTCGGCAAGCATGCCCTCATCGAGGGCGTCCTGGAGCAGTGCCGCCACGAGTCGTCGGCCCCGGACGACTGGTGTTACGTGGCGGACTTCAACAGCCCCCAGCGCCCCAACGCCCTGCGCCTGCCACCGGGCCGCGGCCGTCACCTGCGCGCCGACATGCGCCAACTGGTGGAGGATCTGCTCAATGCCGTCCCCGCTGCCTTTCAGGGCGAGGATTACAACCACCGCGCCGAGGTGATCCAGAAGGAATTCAAGGCCCGCGAGGAAGATGCCGCCAGCGCCATCGGTCGCAAGGCCAAGGAACAAAGTATCGCCCTTATCCACACCCCCAATGGCTACACCCTGGCCCCGGTGCGCGATGGTCACATCCTGGCCCCAGACGACTTCAACGCCCTGCCCGAGGAAGAGCGGGAACACATCGGCGAGGTCATCGATGAATTGCGGGAGGACCTGCAACAGACCCTGAGCCAGGTCCCGCTATGGCAAAAGGAGATGCGTGGGCGTTTCAAGGCCCTCAACCAGGAGACCATGGAAGGTACGGTGACTGCCCTGATGCGCCAACTGGCCGCCGACTATGCCGACCTGCCGGCGATCCAGGACTATCTTGCCGTCGCCCGCAAGGACCTCATCGAGAACGGCGATCTCTTCCGTCAGGGCGAAGGCGAGGAGAGCCGTTCACCGAGTCCCGACGACGCCCCCTTTACCCGTTACCGGGTCAACCTGCTGGTGGACAACGCGGAACTGCACGGCGCCCCCGTGATCCACGAGGACAACCCCAGCTATCTCAACCTCATCGGGCGCATCGAGCACATCGCCCGCATGGGCACCTTGTCCACTGACTTTACCCTCATCAAGGCTGGTGCCCTACACCGCGCCAACGGTGGCTATCTCATCCTGGATGCCCTGCGCCTGCTCGGCAATCCCTTCGCCTGGGACGGCCTCAAGCGGGTGCTGCGCGCGGGCGAAATCCGCATCGAGTCCCTGGAACGGGTGCTGAGCCTGGCTGGCACCACCTCCCTGGAACCCGAGCCCATCCCCATTGAAGTCAAGGTCGTCCTGGTGGGCGAGCGCCTACTCTATTACCTCCTCGAAGCCTACGATCCCGACTTCGCCCAGTTATTCAAGATCGCCGCTGACTTTGCCGAGGAGATGCCCCGTCAGCCGGGCCAGGACCCCGTCTACGCCCGCCTTGTCGCCACCCTACAAGGTCAGGAACGCCTGCTGCCCCTGACCCGCGCCGCCGTCGAGCGCATCATCGAACAGGCGGCGCGGCGGGTAGCCGATGGCGAGCGCCTATCCATCCATTTAGGCGGCCTCCTCGACCTACTGCGGGAGTCCGACCACCTGGCCCGCCGGGAGCGCCTTGAGCGCATCGGCGAAATCCAGGTCGAGGGTGCCATCGCCGCCCGCCGCCGGCGCCTGGGCCAGTTGCGGGAACGCCTCCAGGAAGAGATCCTGCGGGGTACCCTCTTCATTGACACCAAGGGCTCCCAACTTGGCCAGGTCAACGGCATCTCCATCATCGATCTTGGCGACCAGGCCTTCGGCATCCCCACCCGCATCAGCGCCACCGCCCGCCTCGGCC
>JBFZDM010000016.1:0-4100 GCA_041307365.1 Chromatiaceae bacterium
ACCGAACGTCGCCTCCTGGGCCTGGGATGCCTTCAAGTACTTCAGCACCGGCGCGCGGTTCTGGTTTCCCCGGATAGCCCGCGCCATGCGCTAAGGCGGATTGACCGCCACCCGCCTGACCCGACTCAGGAGCATCCTGCCTGATGAAGGCAAAGGTGATGGCCTGGGTTGAGCGGGCACATGATCCGCGGGGCGATGGCGATGGCGGTGAGGGGAGGAATAGGCCTCATGGCGGCTGGTTGCCGTGTGATCGACAAGATAAGGTTAGAGGAGCGCCACCCTCCCGGCATTGAAAAGGGTCAATCGGACTTCGGCGGGCGGGTCCCTGGTCAGCGGATGCCCGAAGAAGGGGCCAGGCGCCGTTGGCACTGGAGGTTCGATTCGGTTGGAGATTAACCAGCAAGGGGGGAACCAGGTTCTTGGGGCACGGACTTGTCAGTCCTCGGCCACCCGACGGAGGTTGGGGATGTCGAGGAGGAAGCGGTTGGCGGTCAGATCGACCAGCAGGCTTTGGCGCTTGAACTCGGCGATGGTGCGGCTGGTGGTCTCGGTGGTGATGCCGAGCATGGCCCCCATGTCCTCGCGGCTGAAGAGGTTGCACTCGCTGCTCTCGCGGTCGCGCACCAGGCGCAGCAGCAGACGGGCGACCCGTTGGCGGGCGGAGCCCGTGGAGAGTTCCGTCAGCCAGGCATCGGCCTCCGAGAGGGCGCGCTGCCAGCGGGACATGAGTTCGGTGTGCAGCCGGGGGTTTTCCGTCCCCAGGGCCTTGACGACCCGTGCCGGGAAACGGCAGACCTCGGTGGTTTGCAGGACCAGGGCCTCGTGCTGGTAAGGGGCTTCGAGGATGGCCTCCAAGCCGACGACGTCGGTTGCCCTGGCGAGGCGGACGATGCGCTGGCTGCCATCCGGCAGGTATTGGACGAGCTTGAGGGAGCCGCTGCGCACCGTGAACATGTATTCGCCCCGGTCGCCGACACGATAAAGGCAGGTGCCTGGCTTGAGGGAAAATTGGTCGATGGGGTCGTGGATCTTCTCGAAGTCCCGCTCCGTCAGGCCGGCGAACAAAACCATGTCGCGCAGCGAACACCTGAGGCAATCGGCCTCGCCGGACCATGCCTCGCGCAATGTAACGTTTTTCACCATGGGGAGGGTCCGACGGCGTCATCTAGGATGAGTGGGATCAAGTAGCGAAAGTCTAACCGAAACGAGGCGCCGGAATGGGTGCAACATCCCAACATTGCCCTTCCGGCCTCTGGCCGGGGAGAAAATCATGAGTCTCATCAGGGCTTGGGCCGCCATTGCCGCCGGTGGTCCCGGTCAGTCTTTTTCCTACGATCCGGGCCCCTCGGGACCGGATCTGGTCGAGATTAGCGGCGAGCATGGCGTTATCTGCCACTCCGACCTATCGATACGCCAGATGATTTATGGCATCCCGCCGACGGCGCGGGTGGGTGTGGTGGGTATCGGCGGGCTGGGGTACATGGCCCTGGAGATACCGGATCGTCCTGGACGCGGCCTTCGCGGTCCGAGGCTGGGGGCGCCAGTTCCCCCCTGTTCGGGCAAGGGGTTCGGCAAGGGGGTCCAGGCGCGGGCCGTGGGATCCTGCTTCCTGACCGGGATCAGGAGGTGTCAGCCAGCGGGAAGGCCATAGGGCGGCTCCCGGAGTTTCAGGAGCAGGCCCTGCTCTCCAAGGCTGACGCGTCCATCCTCGTAGGCGGCGATCTCCACCACCAGGGTGACCTCGAAGCGGCCCTCGCCCAAGGCGCCAGCCTCCACTATGGTGCCGGCGGTTCGTGCGGAGTCGCTGACCGGCGAAAAGACCTCGTCGCCGGGCGCGGGCGCGCGATCCGTGGTTACCTCGCCCAGGTAGAGGCGCCGCTTCAGCTTGCCGAGGTACTGCATGCGGGCGACCACCTCCTGACCCGCATAGCAGCCCTTGGTGAAGCTGACGCCGTCGATAAGCTGCATGTTGGTCATCTGAGGCACGAAGGCCTCGCGAGTCTCGGGATGGATGGTCGGGATGCCAGAGCGGATGTCAAGGAGGGTCCAGTGGTCGGCGTTGACCAGGGTCGCCTTGGCCGCGAATGCATCCCAGAGGGGCTCCATCGCCACCGCCGGCCCCATGACCTGGAAGCGCGGAGTAGCACCGGCCAGGCGGATCGCCGTTAGATCGCCCAGACGGGACAATTCGTTGTCATGCTCAGGTGGGGCGGAAAAAAAATCAGCCAGGAGTTCGGGGGCCTGGTCACCGCTCAGGCCCAAAGTGGCCAAGCTATCCGAGACATCGGCCAACGCGACCTTGGCGCGCAGGACATACATCCGCAGCCGCTTCAGCAGGAAGTCCAGTTGGGGCCGGGGCAGTTGGAGGAAAAAGGTATTGTCCAGCTTCAAGAGGCGGAAGTTGGCCAACATGCGGCCCTTGGGGGTGCAATGGCTGCTCAGTTGGGAGTGGGTTTCGCCGACCTGGCGCACGTCGTTGGTAAACTGACCCTGCAGGAAGGTCACGGCGTCCTCTCCGGTGACTGAGATCAGGCCCAGGTGGCTAAGATCGCAGAGGGCGAGGACCGGGGGGAAGGCGGTGGCGGGGAAATGGGCCTGGCCGGCCTCGTCGATGTGGGCCGAGCGGGCCTGAAGAAAGTCGCGCCACTGGCTGTTCATGGTTTATGGGTCTCCCTATCGATGGCGTCCGGGGCCGGCCGCAACCGGTATATGATAGCTAAGTTGGTATTCAACTCCGCGTTTGCCTCGGGTATCCGGTTTTCGGACCGCCGTGAATATAGCCAGGGGGCTGTCCGGAAATGTCCCTGATTTCGAGGTTGCAGCAGCGGGCAGCGGAATCAGTCATTCGACCCGTGTTTCAACCAGTTGTTGAATATTGACCTTATGATCATGGCAGGCGGAGCAGACACCCCGGATGATGGACGTGTTCCAGCCTAACGAAAAAATGCAGATCCCCCGATCAGTCAGCAAGAGATGGCAACAAGTTGAGTACTCTTCAAGCCAACCTCCGGGTCGATAGCCTGGTGCTCTATAAGGGCCATCCGGCCCGTGTCTTGGGCATGGGGGAAAAGATCGAGATCGGTCTCGACAAGGGGGATATCAAGCGGGTGCGCCTCAAGGACATCGACCTGCTGCACCCCGGCCCTCTACGAAGTCTTGACGAACTCAAGCTCGGACAGGGGGCTTTCGAGGAAGCCTGGGAACTCCTGGAGGGCACCCGCACCCATCTCCGGGAACTGGCGGAACTCCTCCACGATGAATTCACCCCTGCCTCCGCCTGGGCGGCTTGGCGTTTGGTGGCGGAGGGGCTCTGGTTCACCGGCACCCCGGAGGACATTCAGGCTCGTCCCCGCGCCGAGGTGGAGGCCGATCAGGCTCAGCGTAGCGCCAAGGAGACGGCGGCGCGGGATTGGGTGGAGTTTCTGGAGCGTCTGGCCGCTGCCAAGCCATTGCCGGCGGATGCCGATCGCCTGGCCGAGGTGGAGCGCCTGGCCTGGGGCCGAGCCGAGCACAGCCGCATCCTCAAGGCCCTGGGACACGCGGAGACACCCGAGAACGCCCATCGCGCCCTGATACATTTTGGCTTCTGGGCGCCAGACCGCAATCCCCATCCCGCCCGCAATGGCCTGCCCGAGGCCGAACCGCGCTTGCCGGTGGGCCCACTCCCGGACGAGGAGCGCCTGGACCTCACTCATCTCCCGGCCTACGCCATCGACGACGAGGGCAACCAGGATCCGGACGACGCCCTTAGCCTGGAGGACGACCGCCTCTGGGTCCATGTCGCCGACGTGGCGGCCCTGGTTCCAATCGACGGCGCGCTGGACCGGGAGGCTCGCGCCCGAGGCGCGAACCAGTACCTGCCCGAGCGCATGGTCAACATGCTGCCACCCGAGATCACGGGGCGGCTTGGCTTGGGCCTGCAGGAGATATCACCGGCCCTATCCTTCGGGTTCGGCTGCGATGAGGCTGGCGAGGTAAAGGACGTGACCATCCAGCGGACCTGGGTCAAGGTGGAACGTCTGAGTTATGAAGCCGCCGAGGGCCGCCTCGACGAGTCCCCCTTTGCCTCCATGGGGGCCCTGGTCGAGCGTTTCCGCCAC
>JBFZDM010000037.1:0-6502 GCA_041307365.1 Chromatiaceae bacterium
CTGCCCAGGTTCCGGGGCCTGCACACCCATGAGCGGGCCCTGGAGGCCGGCGATCGCGAGCACGGAGCCACGGTTCACTTCGTCACCGAGGAACTGGATGGGGGTCCGGCGGTGCTCCAGGCGCGGGTACCGGTGGAGGCCGGCGACGATGCCACCAGCCTGGCCGCCCGGGTGCTGATGAAGGAGCACCGTATCCTGCCCCAAGTGGTGCGATGGTTCGCCCAAGGCCGCCTTAGACTCGGCACCGATGGCTTGCCCCGTCTGGACGGCGAGACCCTGCTCCAGCCCCTGCGGCTGGATAAGCTGACAACGGCCTTGAAGGCCTGATACCTGGATCAGAAAGCCGCCCACCACCCGGACAGACCATGCCACACGTCTTTCAGCTTCACCACCCGAACACCGGCTGGGCCCTGATCGGCGCATCGGACCAGCCTGCGGTGGGCATCCGCCTTGGCCAACATGGCTACGCCATCGATGGTTCTATCATCCTCGGCCCTATTATGCACAGCGTCGCCGAAGTGGATGCCACCATCGATCGCCTGATCGCGGAGTTGGAGAGCATCCGCATCCAGGCCAAGGGGGAACTGGAAAGGCTGGGATGACCAGACCCCGCCGCCCTTAGGCTATTCCGCTTTCTTGCCGCCGCTCTGGCCGGCGCCGACCGCCGCCGAGAACATCTTCTGAAACATATCCCAGGAGGCCATGGAGCCGGCCACATAGGGCTGGAAGAGCTTGAGGGGGTCATAGCCCTCGGCGCCCTCCAACATCCGGGCACGGATGTCATTCAGCAACTCCCGCTGAAAGGCTTCCACATCCGGCAGACCCAGAAGCTTGCGCATCTCGTCCGGGGTGATGTCGATATCGATCTTGACGTTCATGGGCTGACCTCGCCGGGGTTGTATTCAAAAAGACAGGAGGCGGCAACCTGGGCCGAATACCGTCAGAAGGTTCAATGACGACTCATGCGGGGATGAGGTTGTTCGATGGGCACGGGCTCATCCACGACCAGCCCCTGACGAACGCGACGGCCAATGAGGATGCAGGCGCGGCCAAAGGCCTTTTCAGCCTCCCGGGCAGTCCACTCCCACTCCATGGGCGAGGCGTTGGAGGGAATCTGCCAGTGGCCAGTTGTCAATATCTTGCCAATGGAAATCTCCAGGGTCCAATCGTGCCAGACGGTTTCCGGATCCTCGTCCTCATAGAAATCCTGCTCCACCAGGCGCACATAGTTGCCGACGGCGCCATCCATGGAGACCAGGTCGTTAGCGACCAGTTTGTCGTCCACGCAACTCGCGTAGCCGGTGTGGACGGCGGTGGCGCTGGCCATGAGGGCATGCATGAGCAGGGCCGGGGTCAACCGCAGGGTGAGCGGGCTGTCCCAGTCCGGCTCCGTGACTTCTTGTTCTTGCAACATCCAAGGACTCGGTAATCAGATAGGCCCCCAAGGGGGGCGAGGATCGGGCCCGAGGGGCCCAGCAGGCACCGCGCCGGCGCCTATCGTATGATGAGGCATTCGTCCCCGGAGGTAAAACCCATGTCGGTACTTCTCGACCTCAGCATCTTCCCCCTGGATCGGGGCGCAAGCGTCAGCGCCTTCGTCGCGCCCGTCGTCGCCATGATCCGGGATAGCGGGCATCCCTACCATCTGGGCGCCATGGGCACCCTGGTCGAGACCGAGGAAATCGAGGGGGCCCTGGCCCTGGTTGCACGCGCCCAGCGCTTGCTGGCGGAACAGGGTTGCACCCGCGTATATGCCACGGTCAAACTGGACATGAGGGAAGGACCCATGGGACGCCTGGCGGGCAAGGTGGATGCCATCGCGGACCGGATCGGAGACCTTGCCTGATGAGGATCGCCGTCTTTTCCGACGTTCAGGCCAACCGGCCGGCCATGGAGGCTTGTGTCGAGCACATCCAGGGCTGGAACCCGGACCTGGTCATCATGGCGGGCGATCTCATCAATCGCGGCCCGCGCAGCGACGCCTGCCTGGGGCTCTTCCAGGATCTGCGACAGGGGGCGGGCTGGCTGCCCATCATGGGCAACCACGAGGTCTGGGTACTGCGTTGCGGGCGAGAGCCGCCCCTGGACCCCATCGACGCCCGGCTGCGCGCCCTGGCGGATTTCACCCATGCCCAGATCGCCGACACCGAACACTGGCTCGCCGACTGGCCAGATCATCTCTGCTTCGAGGCCCAGCGGGGCCAAGGCTGGGTCCACGTCACCCACGGCACCCTCATCGGCAACCGTGATGGCATCTCGGCGCGGACTCGGGACGCCGATCTCCCGGCCAAGCTGCCGCGGGATGTTGACCTCTTCGTCACCGCCCATACTCACAAGCCCCTAATCCGTCACTTCCAGGGTATAGACATCCTGAACGTGGGCTCCGTGGGCTCACCCTTCGACGAGGATGTGCGGGCCAGTTATGGCCAACTGGAATGGCACGGCGGACGCTGGCATACCCGTATCATCCGCCTGGCATATGATCGTGCCGCCGCGGAACGGGACTACGTGGACAGTGGCTTTCTCGACCAGGGTGGACCCCTGGCACGCATCGTCTTCACTGAATGGCGCCTGGCCAGGCCCCTCATCAACGGCTGGCACCAGGGGTTCGGAGAGGCGGTGCGTCGGGGCGAGATCTGTCCGGACCGGGCAGTGGACGATTACCTGCGATCGCTGTAGCAGATTTTCCCCAAGAGGCTTGTCATCTCCAGCCGCCCCCAAGGCTCCTCGACGCCCTCCCATCCGAGCCCCCTTAGCTCACCGTCACCGCCCGCCGCCTGTTAGATCCTCCCATGCTCATCTTGACCTCTTCCCAGAGGGCATCATAGGCCCGGGCGATGGGGTTGCTCGCGGGGGCATAGGCCGGGAGGGGCATGCGGTTGAGGCCCATGCGTTCGACCTCGGAGGCATAGGGGATGCTGGCCTTGAGGAAGCTGGGGAAACTTTCGGGCAGGGTTTCCATCAGGTGCAGATGCAAGTTCTTGCGCCGGTCCACCATGGAAAAGAAGGGCATGAGGCTTATCTTGCCCAGGCCATCGTGGCCCTCCAGGAAGTCTTGGAGCTGAGCCAGGGTGCGGGCGGACAGGGTAGTCGGGATCATGGGCACCAAGAGGGCATGGGAGGCGCGAAAAACATTTTCCGACACCAGGGAGATGCTCGGCGGGCAATCAAGAAAGACATAGTCGTAGGCGATTGCCATGGGCGTCAGAAGCTTCTGTAATTGCTTGGTTGGCCTTTTGTTGTCCTCCAGAACCAGATCCATGTTGCGATAGGAGAAGTCCGCCGGCAGCAGGTCCAGATTCTCAAAGTCCGTGCCCTTGACCAAATCGTCGAGATCACGGTGACCGCTCACCAGGGCCTTGGTCCCACCCTTGACCTTGGGCTTGACACGGAAGTAGTAAGTCGCTGCGCCCTGTGGGTCCAGGTCCCAGATGAGGGTGCGGTTGCCTTCCCTGGCCGCCAGATAGGCGAGGTTGACGGCTGTCGCCGTCTTGCCGACCCCACCCTTGATGTTGTAGGAAGCAATGATTTTCATGCGCCTTTCCCCCCCCGCTTGTGGGTGGCGAACAGGGTCTTGAAAAGTACTTGGTGGCTCTCGCTGTCGAAGTTAGCGAAGATCTCCGCGAAGTCCTGCCGCGCCTGCTCTTGATGTTCCAACAGGTCACCTACCAGCACGCCCATGGTGAGCAGGGTGTCCGTGCTGGCCCGACCCTCATCGCGCATCCGCTGGGCGATATCCCGCAGATGTTCGGCCTGGACCGCCAGATCCTGAAACTTACCAAGGTTGTCGAGGAGAACCTTGAGCAGCTTCACCAGTTGGCGTCCCTCCTGTTTCGGATAGAGGCTATCGAAGAACTCGATCAGATAGCGGAGTTTCTTGCAGCTCTTGCGCAACTCGTGCATATCCTCTGGCGGCGAGGCCAGGTTTATGGCCCGTCCTTCCTTGCACACCCGTTTGTACATGGTCCAGATGCGATCGTCCGCCACCGCCTTGGCCGGACGCATGGCGTTTGGCACCACGGATCGCTCGGGGACCGGGGCTTCGAGGAAAGTTCGCCAGCTTCGAAGCATGTCGCGGAAGCGCTTTGAGTCCAAGTGCTCCGTCAGGGTCTTCTGTTCGTCATCGTAATGAGCGAGGATGAAATCGCGGAGGGGCTCCAGGTGGGGCCGCAGGGCCTCCGGTAAGCTAGCCTGGTAGCTGTTGAAGTCGAGCAGATAGACATCCAGGTCGCGCACGGGCCCCGTGATCTCTCCCACCCAGCCGAAGGCCTCCTTATAGGGTTCCACCAGGTCGGGGGCGAAGATGTCCTTGATCTGGGTGAGGGCCGAACGAGTGCGGCGCACGGCGACCCTCAAATCGTGCAGGAACTCGGAGTCCAGGTTGTCACGGGTGCCGGGGATATTGACCTCAATCGTATTGAGCAGATGGAGTAGGATCTCTTTGGCTGTGGCGTCCGCTCGACGCCCTGGGTCGAGGCGGAAATCGAGTTGGGAGCTGTAGTCCCCCGGTTTGCGCCCAGCGGCGGCCAATGCCTCCAATAGGAGATCGCCCCGGGCCGATGAAAGGTTCAGTTCCTCCCCCAGGAATCGCGCCGTATCGCGGAACTCGGCCTCATAACCCTTGACCGCATGGAGGCGCAAACGGATGGAAAGGGGTCCCTGTCGCTCCCGCGCCTTGTCCTCGAAGTGGTTTTGCTCCAGCTCCAGGCGGGCAATGGTTTTATCGTCTTCGTTGAGCAGACGCCAGGTCTGGACCTTGACGGCAACGTCTAGCAGGGGCAGCAGGCGGCGAATGCCCAGCAGGGGAGCCACGCGCTCGCTGACCGGGCCGGCCGGTAAATCCCGGGCAAAGCCCAGATCGCGGTCGATATCCTGCGCCAGGACTGGACCCTGGCCGCGCAGGTCGCGCCAGACCATGGTCCGCCGGTGGCCGTCGAGCCGCTCCTCCAGGACACCGCCGGCGATAAAGAGGCTCCAGTCGAAGGTATCGTGGAATCGGCGGCGCAGGGTCCGGGGTTCGTCCTCGCCGATACGCCGGCGTGTCTCCAGGACCTCCCGGATCACGTGTAGGTCGGTCCCATCAGGGACTAGATAATCCTGATCGAATTCGTTCATTGCAGGCTGTGTCTTCCTCGCGTTTGATGTCTAATTTTTGGCGTCAACCCCCCCCACGGGGGGATGGCCCGGGTCGCGGGCCTTAAAGGCGCTTGGGGGATACCCCTGACCGCCTGGCGGCGGGGAGCTGACGATGGCTCCCTAACGCCTGTCAGGGCGCGCCCATCACGCTCACCCTTTCAAATTCGGGATGGCCAGCCCCAATGAGTTTTCGTGACAGTTTCTAGTAAATGGTCCGATCTTACGCGACTTTTCACGCGACGACCAGCACCCGCCAGACGGGTTGCCAGAGGGAAAAGGCTAGACCCAGGCCCGGGCCAGGGTGCAGACTTCGGCCTCCCCAGGAGACGCCCATCGTGTCCCAATTCAGCTCAATTCAGCTCAGTAAATCCCGGTCATCGCGCATGCCCCACGCTCCTCGCAAAAGATTTGGCCAGAACTTCCTCCAGGACCGGACCGTCATTGCCCTCATCATTGCCGCGGTCGCCCCCCTACCCGAGGATCACTTGGTGGAGATAGGCCCCGGCCGTGGGGCCATCACCATGGAACTCCTGCGCAGGACGGGACGCCTGGATGCAGTGGAACTGGACAGGGATCTGGTCGAACCCCTGGCGCGTCAATGCGCACCCCTGGGCCAGCTCGTCATTCACAATGCCGACGCCCTGACCTTTGATCTATGCGGGTTGGCCGCGCCAGACCAGAAACTACGCCTGGTGGGCAACCTCCCCTACAACATCTCCACCCCGCTCCTCTTCCACTTTTTGGCAGAAAGGGCCTGCGTCCAGGATATGCATCTCATGCTGCAAAAGGAGGTGGTGGATCGCATCGTCGCCCCTCCTGGCTCCAGGACCTACGGACGGCTCTCAGTCATGATCCAGACCTGGTGCCGGGCCGAGTCCCTTTTCGGCATTCCCCCCGGGGCATTTTATCCGGCGCCCAAGGTGTATTCGGCCTTCCTTCGCCTGACACCCCTTGATCCCCTGCCCCATCCTATAAGGGATCCCGGCTGTCACGAACACCTTGTCGCTCTGGCCTTCGCGCAACGCCGAAAAAGCCTGCGCAACGCCTTGAGGGGATCAGTGGCGGAAGAAGACCTTAGGTCCCTTGGCATAGATCCCGGCCGGCGCGCCGAACAACTGGGGGTGGGCAGCTTCGCCGCCCTCGCCAACCTGGCTTGTAAAGCCGGGATCACGCACGAAGTCTGATAAAATGACCTTACCCGCTCCCAGCTCTTAGTCAGCACCACCAGGCGATTACATATGAGCGACCACGAGAATCCAGAGGATTCCACTGCGGCACTGGAAACCCTTGAGCCAGAACAGGAAGGGAAGGCATCTATGCCTGCCCGCGCCAAGGATGTCCTGCCAGGCATCATCCACCTCCTGCC
>JBFZDM010000056.1:0-3072 GCA_041307365.1 Chromatiaceae bacterium
GCGCGGCCCGCGATGTCGTTATCCACCACATCGCGCACGCCAGGAATACTGGCCACGAGGGCCTTCACCGCATCGGCGGCGGCGCGCAGCTCCCGACGGTCATCGGCCCGCACCTTGACGCTGATGGGTTTGGCGGTCGGCGGGCCCCCGGAGAGTTTGAGGAAGGCAATCGTCGCCCGGCCCGGCGTCTGGGTCACGGCGGTGCGCATCTCCTTGATGATGGCTTCCAGGTCGCGCATCCCGGGCTTGGCCGGATTGAGCGATACGGCGATCTGCCCGTACTGGTCACCGTAAAGCACCTCGGTTTCCGTGAACTGGACGCCAGCCATCGACACGACCGAGCGCGCTTCCCCCTCGCCCAGCCCAGCGCGCACCCGCTCCTCCACCGCCAGGGTTTGCCGCAAGGTCTCTTCCAGGGGCATGTCCGGCGGCATGAGCACGTTGACATAGAAGAGTCGGACCGGGTCGAAGGCGAAGAACTGAAATTTCACCCAACCTGCGCCAATCGCCCCGCCAGCGCCAAGAAATAGCGCCAGCGCCAGGCCCAGGTAGCGCGCCGGGTAGCGCATGACGTGGATCAGCAGCCGGGTGTACTTAACCCGAATCCAGTGCGTCCACCTCACCCGCAAGGCCTGGGTGCGCGAGCGACGGATGGCCCGATGCCCGAGGGCCGAGACATGGGCTGGCAACATCCAGAACGCCTCGACGAGACTGATCACCAGCCCGACCGAGACCACAAAGGGAATGATGAACATGAACTTGCCGACGATACCTGGCAGCAGCATCAACGGCAGGAAGGCGGCGATGGTGGTGGTGACGGCGGCGAATACCGGCAGCCCCACTTCCCGCAGGGCGTCCAGGACGGCGTCGAGCGCCGCCATGCCGCGCTCCATGCGAAAGTAGCTGGCCTCGACCACCACCACGGCATCGTCCACCAACATACCCAGGACGATGACGATACCCAGCAACACCGAGACGTTCAGCGTCGATCCCACCGCCTCCAGCAGGACGAAGGTGCCCGACACGGAAAACACCACGCCCAGTGCCACCAGGGTGGCGATACGCGAACCCAGGAACAACCAGCACACCCCCAGCACCAGCAGCAGGCCGATCGCCCCATTGCTTTGCATGATTCCCAGCGCCTCGCGGGTTGGGACTGTCTGATCGTCGGTCAGGGACAGTTGCAAGCCACTGCCGGTCAATACGGCGTTTTTGCCATCAATGTAATCGCGGATACGGCTGACCAGCTCAAGGGTGTTGGTGTTGCTGATCTTGCTGATGGATAGCATAACCCCCGACTGGCCATCCATGGCGGCCAGTTGCCGGGGATCATCGCGCCCTCGTCGCACCTTGGCGATGCTATCCAGGGGGGTGCGGGCATCCGCTGCGCCGGGCGATTGCAGGTAGAAGCCCGCCAGCCGTTCCGGATCAGCCGTCGTGCCGTTGACCCGCACCAGCCACTCGCCCCCCTGGGTGTTGACCTTGCCGGCGAAGACATCGCGAAACCAGACTTGCAGCGCCCCGGCCAGATCCGCGGCGGTCAGGCCTCGCGCCGCTAAAGCTGGCGGGTCGAACTCGACCAGCAGTTCCGGCTCCTGGAACCCGAGCGCCAGTACGGTATCGACGCCGGTTAGCTGCTCCAGGTCATTCTTGACCATCCAGGCGGCGGCGCGCAGATGCTCATCGTCGGCCTTACCGTTCAGCATCACCATGGCGGTCGGGAAGCCATTGGAGGTGGTGATTTCGAGAATCTCCGGCTCCAGGGCCTCCGGCGGCAGTTCGGCATTGGCCCGGTTCTGGATTTCGCGGCGCAGGTCGTTAACCCGCTTGTCGAACACCCGCACCGGAATGTCGCGAAACCGCACCAGGAGGTTGGAGAGTCCCTCGCGCGAGGAGCTGATAACGAACTTGATGTCCTGTACCTTGCGCACGGCATCTTCAAGCGGATTGGTCAACCGCTTTTCCACGTCCTCGGCGGATGCGCCAGGCAGCACCGTGATGATATTGACCCAGTTGAAGTTGATCTCCGGATCCTGCTCGCGAGGCATCCGCGCATAGGCAATCAGGCCCAGCAAGATCACCACCACGAAGGCGATGTTGGCCAAGGCATGGTTGGTGATCAGGGCGCGGACGAAGCGCACTTCAGCCATCCCCAGCCAGGGTCACGGCCTGTCCGTCAGTCAAACCCTGTTGGCCTTGGGTGACCACCCGGGTTTCTGGTGGCAGGGCAAGGGCATAAGGCCGGCCTTCCTGGGCGTCAAGGAGCGGCATGAAGCGGGCTCGATCGTTTTCCACCACAAAGATGCCCAGCGCCGGCCCGCGCCTGACCAGGAGTTCCGCCGGCAACAAGGCGCCGGCGCTGGTCCACCGCAGGACCCCACTGCTGCCGGCCGGTACGGCTTGACCCGTAAACGCCAGCCGGGCCAGGCGGGTGCGCGCGGCCTTTTCCACCACCGGGGACAAGCGAAGTAACCGAGCCGGATAGCGCTGGCCCTGACTATCGAGGAAAAGTTCCTGGGCTTGGGGCAACTCCTCGGCCTGGGTCGCCGGGACCTGGGCCTCGATTTCCGGCGAAGCCAAATCGACCAGGCGCAGCAAGGGCGTTCCGGGTGTCGCCAGGGCGCCGACCTGGGCCTGCCGTGCCAGTACCACGGCCTCAAAGGGGGCCAGAATGCGACATTTCTCGACCGTCCGCGCCGCGACCGCCTGCTGTGCCCGGGCGACGGCCAGATCGGCCTCGGCGGCCTGGACACCGGTCTCCAGTTCCAGTATCTGGTCGTCGGAGACAAACTGCTTCGGGCGCAACGTCAATGCCTGTTGCCGCCGTTGGTCGGCCAATGTCACGCGCGCCTGGGCGGCGGATACCTGGGCATTGGTCTGATCCAATGCCAGCCGGTAGTCGGCATCGTCGAGTTCCAGCAAGAGATCGCCGATACTGACCTGTCCGCCAACCTCGGCTTGGATGCGTGCCACCCGTGCCGTCACCTCGGCGGCGATCTGGCTGTCATTGGGGGCGATGACCTGGGCGGGGGCAGCGCCGGCTTCCGGCAGCGCTATCTCATGGAAGGGGCG
>JBFZDM010000068.1:0-4249 GCA_041307365.1 Chromatiaceae bacterium
GGCCCCTGGGGCGGATGCGCGAATTGCTGGAGACCTTGATCGAGATCGACCGGGTGGTCAAGGGGCGCGGCTTCGCGGAGGCGGATCTCTGATTCCATACGCCGCGATGGGTTGGCGCTGATTTGCAGTCATAGTCCAAAATTTGGGGAGAGATCCCCGAGGGAGCTTCATCATGTCCGAGATCATCGACGTCCGTGCCCGGGAGATTCTGGATTCCCGTGGCAACCCCACCGTCGAGGCCGATGTCATTACCGCCGATGGCGCCGTTGGCCGCGCCGCCGTTCCCTCTGGCGCCTCCACGGGTTCACGCGAGGCCCTGGAACTGCGCGATGGCGACAAGAGCCGCTACCTGGGCAAGGGGGTACGCAAGGCCGTCGCCCATGTCCAGGGCGAGCTGCGCGAGGCGGTGGTCGGCATGGAGGTGTCGGACCAGGGCGGCATCGACCGCCGCATGATCGAACTCGATGGCACCGACAACAAGGGCCGGCTCGGCGCCAACGCCCTCCTCGGCGTCTCCATGGCCGTCGCCCATGCCGCCGCCCAGGAAAAGACCCTGCCCCTCTACCGTTACCTCGGCCATGGCAACTACCGGCTGCCGGTGCCCATGATGAACATCATCAATGGCGGCCAGCACGCGGATAACAGCGTGGACTTTCAGGAGTTCATGATCCTGCCCGTGGGCGCCCCCAGCATCCGCGAGGCCGTGCGCTACGGTGCCGAGGTCTTCCACGCCCTCAAGGCCGTGCTGAAGGGCCGGGGGCTGGCTACCTCCGTCGGCGACGAGGGCGGCTTCGCCCCGGATCTGCCCTCCAACATCGCCGCGGTGGAGGCGATCCTGGAGGCCATCGCCAAGGCCGGTTTCACGGCGGGCAAGGACATCTGGATCGGCCTGGACGTGGCGGCCTCCGAATTCCATGAGGATGGGGTTTACGATCTGGCCGGGGAGGGGCGCAAGCTCGACGCCGATGGCGTGATCGACCTGCTGGAAGGATGGGTCAGGCAATACCCCATCCTGACCATCGAGGACGGCCTGGCGGAAGGCGACTGGGACGGCTGGAAACGCCTCACGGAGCGTCTGGGCGACCAGGTCCAGATCGTCGGCGATGATCTCTTCGTCACCAATACCCAGATCCTCAAGCAAGGCATTGACCGGGGCATCGCCAATTCCATCCTCATCAAGGTCAACCAGATCGGCACCCTGACGGAGACCCTGGAGGCTATCGCCATGGCCCATGCCGCTGGCTATACGGCCGTGGTCTCCCATCGCTCCGGCGAGACCGAGGACACCACCATCGCTGACCTCGTGGTGGCTACCGCCACCGGCCAGATCAAGACCGGCTCCCTATCCCGCTCCGATCGCGTTGCCAAGTACAACCAGTTGATGCGCATCGAGGATCAGTTGGGCGCCGAGGCCGTCTTCGCTGGCCGGGCTGCCTTTCGCTGGCTCTGACCGGACCGCCGGCGCCTCCCCGGCGTGCCGGCGAACCCCGATACCGGCACCCCCATGCGCATCCTGATCCTCATTCTCCTGCTCCTGCTCGGCTGGCTCCAGTACCGCCTCTGGGTGGGCGAGGGCAGCCTGGCGGAGGTCACCGCCCTGCGCCGGGAGATCTCCGCCCAGGGTGAGGAGCTGGAAACGCTGCGGGCCCGCAATCGCCGCCTGCAGGCCGAGGTGGAGGACCTGCGCGAGGGCCGGGACGCCCTGGAGGAAAGGGCCCGCAGCGAGTTGGGCATGATCAAGGAGGGGGAGATCTTCCTGCAGGTCATAGAGCCAGATCCACCGGCGGCTGCGCCAAAGGATGAACTCAAGGCAGGGCCTGCCGACGCCACCACCAAGTCGCCCCCGCCCGCGTCCCTCCATGTCCCCACCCCGGCGGCCAAGCCGGAACCCAAACCGGCGCCCAAGTCCGAACCCAAGCCAGCGGCCAAGCCGGAACTCAAACCGGCGCCCAAGTCCGAGCCCAAGCCAGCGGCCAAGTCCGAGCCCAAGCCAGCGGCCAAGCCGGAACCCAAACCGGCGCCCAAGTCCGAGTCCCAGGCCGGTGACTGAAGCCACCTGCTGGGCCCTGATCCCGGCCGCGGGCGCCGGGCGGCGCATGGGTTCGGCCATCCCCAAGCAATATCTCGACCTGGCTGGCTGGCCCGTGCTCGAACACAGTCTGCGCCTCTTTCTCGACCATCCCCGCATCCGCGGCCTGGCGGTTGCCCTGGACCCGGCGGACGAGCGCTGGGAGGGCCTGCCCTCGGCGAGCCACCCGGCCATCCTGCGCGTCCCTGGCGGGGGCGAGCGTTGCCATTCGGTGCTCAATGCCCTGGAGGCGCTGGCGGGACGGGCCGGGGAGGACGACTGGGTCCTGGTCCATGACGCCGCCAGGCCCTGCCTGCGGCGCGAGGATCTGGATCGCCTCATCACCGTGCTGGCGCGTCACCCCGTCGGCGGCCTCCTCGGCGTGCCGGTCCGGGATACCATGAAGGCGGTGGACGCCCGTGGGGAGGTCCTGAATACGGTCCCCCGCGAGGGTCTCTGGCACGCCTACACGCCCCAGATGTTCCGCCGCGGACCCTTGCGTCAGGCCCTGCGCCAGGCCATCGCCGCTGGCCGCTTGGTGACGGACGACGCCAGCGCCATGGAGATCGCTGGCTTCCGGCCCCTGCTGGTGGAAGGCCACGCCGACAATATCAAGATCACGCGTCCGGAGGATCTGGCCTTGGCCCAATTCCATCTGCAACGGCAGGGACGGACATGCTGATCGGACAAGGCATCGACGCCCACCGCTTCGGCCCTGGCCGGCCCCTGATGCTCGCCGGCGTCCAGGTGCCCCATGACCAGGGGCTGGAGGCGCACTCGGACGGCGACGTGGCGATCCACGCCCTCTGTGACGCCCTTCTCGGCGCCGCGGGTCTGGGCGACATCGGCCGCCACTTTCCCGACACCGACGCCGCCTATGCCGGCATCGACAGCCGCGTCTTGCTGCGCCGGGTCATGGCCGCCCTGGCCGAACTGGGCCTCGCCGTCCACAACGCCGACCTCACCCTCGTCGCCCAGCGCCCCAGGCTGGCCCCCTTCATCCCCGCCATGACCCAGACCCTGGCCGCCGACCTGGGCTGCCCCCCGGTGCGGGTCAACGTCAAGGCCACCACCACCGAGCGCCTCGGCTTCACCGGCCGCGGCGAGGGCATCGCCGCCTTCGCCGTGGTCCTGCTGCGGGAAAGGGGAGAGGGTCCGCAATGAATTACCGAGCCGTCAACCGCATCTGGCAGTCGGCGACGCTTTTCCTCGCTCCGCCGCTCATCGTCCTCCTCGTCTGGTTCAGGCCTGCGATGGACCTCTACCAGTGGCTCCTGTGCCTGCATCTGCCTTTGCTCATGCTCCACGAGGCCGAGGAATATGTGCTTGCGCCCACTGGGTTCAAGGAGTTCTTCAATCTCAAGACACCGTTTGGCTCGGAGACCGACCCCGACTTCCCGCTGGATGACGCCTACGTCTTCCAGGTCAACATCCTGATCGCCTACCCGATCGTAATCCTCGGCGCAATCCTTGCCGGGGTGGCGCCGTGGCTCGGTTTCTCGATGATCTGGTTCGAGCTCATCATCAACAACGCGACGCACACGATCCTCTTCCAGGCGTCGATCATCCCTTCGCCCACCTCGGCCACCAAATGCGTAGTCAGGCCATCCTGGCCTGACAGAATCAGGGCTGGAAGCCCTGACTACGCAGGGACCGCAAGCAGTTGGACCGGACGATGATCAGGGCCCTCTTTCAGGGGGGCAAGCCTTCCTACAACCCGGGGCTCATCACTAACTCGTTCCTGCTCTTGCCATACGGTATGGTCACGCTGCTGGTGGCGACGGGGTTCTTCACCCCGCTGGACTGGGCACTCTCAGTCGTCATCGGCATCGGGATAGCCGCCATGCTCGGCCTCAAGACCCGCGGACGGCTGGCCAGGCTCAAGGGAAGACCTGGGTCAAACCACGGCATTGGCAAAGCATGAGGAAAATGGCCTAACCATGAACACGCTTTTCCAAACCGACGAATTCCGCGCCTGGATTGAGGAAATGAAGGATATTCGGGCCAAAGCCGTCATCTTGAATCGCCTTGACCGTGCCACCAAAGGGAACTTTGGCGACGCTAGGGTCTTGGGAGGCGGTGTCTCTGAAATGCGCATAGACTTCGGTCCGGGTTACCGAATCTATTACACGCGGCGGGCCGAAATTGTTTACTTGCTGCTCGTCGGTGGCGCCAAATCCA
>JBFZDM010000113.1:0-8860 GCA_041307365.1 Chromatiaceae bacterium
GGCCCCTATGACGATCTGCGTCTGGGCCTGCACAGGGTAGCTCCCTATTATTACTACCCGGCCTGGTGGGAGGGCAGTACCCAGTTCTCCATTTATATCAACGCCGAGAAGTGGAACAGCCTGTCCAAGGAATACCAGGCCATCGTCGCCCAGGCGGCGGCGGCCGCCCATGTTCAGTGCCAGGCGCGCTACGATGCCCGCAACCCGGCCGCGCTCAAGCAACTGATCGCCGAGGGCGCCAAGTTGATGCGCTTCCCTAAGGACGTCATGGACGCCGCCTTTAAGGCTTCCCGCGAGGTCTATGCCGAGTTGGACGAGAAAAACCCGAACTGGAAGAAAATTTTCCCCGACTACAGCAGCTTCCTGGCCCAGCAGGTGCAATGGCAGTCGGTGGCCGAGGCCAACTTCTCCCAGTATCTCGCCGCGCAGAAGCTTTAGGCCCCGGCCCGGTGATCCCTGGCCTTTGGCCACGGATCACCGGTTCTGTCACCTCCGCATTGACCGCGGACGCTAAGCGCCGAGCGCTACCCCGTTGGGCTCGGCGTTTTGCCATCCGGACGATCAGGGGCCACCTCCATGAAGATCCTCCTCCGCCTTTCCCGCCTCATCGACGCCTTCAACAGACTCTTCGGCAAGCTCATCCCCTGGCTGGTGTTGGCCGCCGTCCTGATCAGCGCCCTCAACGCCATCTCTCGCAAGGCCTTCAACCTTAGCTCCAATGCCTTCCTCGAGGTCCAGTGGTATCTCTTTGCCGCGGTCTTCCTGCTGGGCGGCGGCTACACCTTTCTGATGAATGCCCATGTCCGCATCGACGTCCTGGCGGGGAGGCTGTCGATGCGCACCCGCAACATCATTGATATCGTCGGCATCCTGGTCTTTCTGCTGCCCTTGTGCGGGATCATGATTCACCTGTCCTGGCCGGTCGTCTCGCAGGCCTATCTCTCGGGAGAGATATCCCAAAATTTTGGTGGCCTCATCCGTTGGCCGGTTTATGCCCTGGTGCCCCTGGGCTTTGGCCTCCTGGGACTCCAGGCCCTGTCCGAACTCATCAAGCGCATCGCCTTCCTGGGCGGTCAGGGACCTAATCCCCTGCATATAGGGAGTATCGAGGAAGAAATTGTCGAGCAGGGGCACCGCGATGACGCCGCCATCGACCCAACCAGCCGAGGAGTAACCAAATGATCGAACTCCTCGCCGCCCATATTCCCGAATTCATGTTCGGGTCCTTGCTCGTCTTTCTGCTCTCCGGTTTTCCAGTGGCCTTCGCCCTCGCCGCCGTTGGCCTTACCTGGGGTTTCATCGGCATGGAACTCGGCCTGCTCCCGTCGAGCCTCTTCCAGGCCTTGCCTTTGCGGATGTTCGGCATCATCCAGAACGAAACCCTGCTGGCGATTCCTTTCTTCACCCTGATGGGCCTGGTTCTGGAGCGCAGCGGCATGGCGGAAGACCTGCTCGATACCGTCGGCCAGGTCTTTGGCCCGATCCGCGGGGGTCTGGCGCTGGCCGTGCTCTTCGTCGGCGCCCTGCTGGCGGCGACCACGGGCGTGGTGGCGGCCTCGGTGATCTCGATGGCCCTGATCTCCCTGCCGATCATGCTGCGCTATGGCTATAGCCCAGCCATCGCGACCGGTGCCATCACCGCCTCGGGTACCTTGGCGCAGATCCTTCCCCCCTCCCTGGTGCTGATCGTTCTGGCGGACCAACTCGGCCGCAGCGTCGGCGACCTCTACAAGGGTGCCTTTATCCCGGCCTTCACCCTGGTGGGGCTTTATGCCCTGTTCATCATCGCCCTGGCTATCTTCAAACCCAAATGGGTGCCCGCGCTACCCCCCGAGGCGCGCACCCATGGCGAAGCCAATGGCCGCTCCGGCCTGCGCTCCCTGGCCGTATTCAGCTTGATCGTGGTGGGGGTAGCGGTTGTCTTCGGCCAGTACTACGGCGAGATCATGACCTTCATCAAGGGCGTTGAAGTCAAACCTGCCCTGGACGAGACCATTGTCGTCGCCCTGACCGGTGGCTCCCTGCTGGCCTTCGTCAGCGCTGTGATCAACAAGGCCCTCGGCCTTGGCCTGCTGTCGCGCATCACTGAGCGTGTGACCTTCGTTCTCATCCCGCCGCTGGCCCTCATCTTCCTGGTGCTGGGCACTATCTTCCTCGGCGTGGCGACGCCCACCGAAGGTGGCGCCATGGGCGCGGTAGGCGCCATCATCATGGCCTCCGCCCGACGCAAGCTGAACATGGGACTGCTCAAGCACGCCCTCGAAGCCACGGCGCGGCTGTCCTGCTTCGTGTTGTTCATCCTTATTGGATCGACGATCTTCAGCTTTACCTTCACCGCCGTCGATGGCCAACTCTGGGTCGAGCATCTGTTCGACAAGCTGCCGGGCGGTCAGATCGGCTTCCTGGTGTTCGTGAACTTCGTGATCTTCTTTCTGGGCTTCTTTATCGACTTTTTCGAAATCGCCTTCATTCTGGTGCCCTTGCTGGCGCCGGTGGCGGACAAGATGGGCATAGATCTGGTGTGGTTTGGCATCCTGCTGGCGATGAACCTGCAGACCTCCTTCCTTACGCCCCCCTTCGGCTTCGCGCTCTTTTATCTGCGCAGCGTGGCACCGGTAAATGCCTTCACCGACCGCATCACGGGCAAGCGCGTCGAAGGTGTGAAAACCATCGACATCTACCGCGGGTCTATTCCCTTCGTGATCATCCAACTCGCGATGGTGGTGACCCTCATCGTCTTCCCGGGGATTGTGACCTTCGGCCTGGACAAGGGCGTGCAGGTCGATCTGGATACCATCAAGATCGAGGTGCAGAGCGGCGGTGGCGGTTGGGGACAGGAGGACGACAGCGGCTGGGGCCGGGATGCCGATAGCGGCTTGCCCAAGGATGGGGGGAGTGGCTGGGGTCAGGTAGGCGACTCCTGGAGCGGCCAGGCGCCCGCGGCGGACGAGGCCATCGACAGCACGAGTCCCGCCGACACGGGCGAGGCCGAGGGTGGGGCCCCAGGCGACGGCTGGGGTAATACCCAGCGTGGCTGGTAAGCCCCTTCGCCGCATGGCATGGGGTACGGCTATGCGCGCCCACCTGGGCGCGCTGCCTTTCCAGCCCCGGGGGCGCCTGTTGAGGGCAAGGGAATCGCAGGGATGCGCGCCACCTCGGCGAGATGGTTGTTGGGCGCGGGGGTAATGACCTCGGCCAAATCGCCGCCCAGCGCTGTTTGATCTATACTCCGACTCACCCGCCCGGATCCTGGCTGTACTCGGCGGCTTCCACCGAAGATAGCGAGGAGGCCCGATGCGCCGTTCCAATTTGACCCGACAACGCCTGACCGCGCTGGCCTTTCTAGGGTCCTTTCTCTTCTTCTCGCCGCTGACGCTGGTGTTCGACCGGCCCGTGGCGCTCTTGGGCATTCCCCTGCTTTATCACTATCTCTTCGGCGCTTGGGCGCTGATCATCGCCGCGAGTGCCTGGATCCTGAGGCCAGATAGGGAATGATCCCCGGTTACGCCTGCCTGGCCTCGCGGGGGGGCACAGGCTAGATGAGCCTCGGCGGACCCCTCATCGCCGGTATCGCCTTTGCCTATCTGGGCCTGCTCTTTGCCCTGGCTCATTGGGCGGATCGGCGGGCGGACCAGGGGCGGTCGGTGATCGCGCGGCCCACGGTCTATGCCCTGTCCCTGGCGGTTTACTGCACGGCCTGGACTTTCTACGGCAGCGTGGGGCGGGCCGCGAGCGGCGGGCTGGGCTTCCTGGCTATCTATCTCGGGCCGACCCTGGTGGTGCTACTGTGGGGGTCGCTGCTGGGCAAAATGGTGCGGGTGAGCAAGGCGGAGAGGATCACCTCCCTCGCCGATTTCATTGCCTCCCGCTACGGCAAGAGCCACCTCCTGGGCGGCCTGGTGACGGTGATCGCCGTCATCGGGGTGGTGCCCTACATCGCCCTGCAGCTCAAGGCGATTTCACGGAGCTTCACCATCCTGCGGGAGTACCCGGCCGTCGTCATGCCGGACCCGGCGGCGACCCAGCCCATCTGGCACGATACCGCCTTCGTGGTGGCCTTGCTGCTGGCCCTCTTCACCATTCTCTTTGGCACCCGTCACCTGGATGCCAGCGAGCGGCACGAGGGCCTCGTGGCGGCCATCGCCTTCGAGTCCATCGTCAAGCTGCTGGCCTTTCTGGCGGTGGGGCTTTTCGTGACCCTGGGCCTCCACGGCTGGGGAGGTGGAAGTGAACTGGCGCTGGCCTGGGTGTCGCGAGCGGGGGAGGACGCCGCCCAGGCCCTGATCCAGCCCCATCTCGGTGGTTTCGGTGACTGGTTCGCCATCTCCTTTCTGGCGGCCCTGGCGGTCATGTTCCTGCCGCGCCAGTTCCAGGTGGCGGTGGTCGAGATCAGTGACGAGCGCCACATCCAGCGCGCTATCTGGCTTTTTCCTCTCTACCTTTTCCTCATCAATCTGTTTGTCCTGCCCATTGCCATGGCAGGGGTGATCAGCTTCGAGGCGGGCGGGGTGGACGCGGACACTTTTGTGCTGACCGTCCCCATGGCCCTCGGCCAGCCCTGGCTGGCGCTCTTCGTCTTCATTGGCGGGCTGTCGGCGGCGACGGGCATGGTCATCGTGGAGACCATCTCCCTCTCGACCATGGTCAGCAACGACCTGCTGCTGCCGGCCCTGCTGCGGCGCTGGGGTGGCCTGCCTCCCGAGGCGGACATGGGACGTTTGCTGTTGCGCATCCGGCGCGGGGCCATCCTCGCCATCCTGCTGTTGGGCTATCTCTATTACCGTCTCGCCGGGGATGCCTATGCCCTGGTCAGCATCGGACTGATCAGTTTTGCCGCCGTCGCTCAGTTCGCCCCGCCCATCATCGCCGCCCTTTATTGGCGCGGCGGGACCCGGGAAGGGGCGCTGGCGGGGCTGGCGGCCGGTTTCGCCGTCTGGCTCTACACCCTGCTGATTCCCTCCTTCGCCAAGTCTGGCTGGTTGCCCCTGGATTTCCTGGACCAAGGCCCCTTCGGCATCGCCGCCCTCAAGCCCCAGGCCCTGTTGGGCCTGGAGGGGCTCAACGAGATCACCCACGCCCTGATCTGGAGCCTGACCGCCAACATCGGTGCCTTCCTGCTGGTCTCCGCCCGGCGCATGCCAGATACGGAGGAGCTGGCCCAGGCCAGTGCCTACGTGGATGTCTTCAAACATCAGCGCCGGCCCCATCAGGCCCTGTGGCGCGGCAGTGCCGAGATCGCCGAACTCATGGCCCTGGCGGAGCGCTTCCTGGACAAGGAGCGGGCGCGCACGGCCTTTACCCGCTTCGCCAACTCCCGCGGCGTGGCCAAGGCGGCGGACCTGCCGGCGGACGCCCATACCGTCCATTTCGCCGAGACGCTGCTCTCCGGCGCTATCGGCGGCGCCTCGGCGCGGGTCATGGTCGCCTCTGTCACCAAGGAGGAGACCCTGGGTCTGGATGAGGTCCTGGATATTCTCGACGAGGCCTCCCAGATCCGCGCCTATAGCCGCGAACTGGAGCGTAAATCCCAGGAGCTGGAGGCGGCGACGGCGGAACTGCGGGCGGCCAACCTGCGACTCCAGGAACTGGACCGCCTCAAGGACGACTTCATGTCCTCCGTCACCCATGAGCTGCGCACCCCCCTGGCCTCCATCCGCGCCTTTTCCGAGATACTGCATGACGATCCGGACCTGGATGTGGAGGAGCGGCAGCGCTTCCTTGGCATCCTGGTGAGCGAGACCGAGCGCCTGTCGCGTCTGGTCAATCAGGTGCTGGATCTGGCCAAGATCGAGTCCGGCCATGCCGACTGGCAGACGGAGGACGTGGATTTGGCGGAGGTCATCGAACAGGCGGCCATTAGCGTGGGCCAACTCCTGCAGGATGGGGCCTTGCGGTTGGAAATGATCTTGGCGAAGGGGGGCGGTGCCCTGGTCCGGGCCGACCGCGATCGCCTGATGCAGGTGATGGTCAACCTGCTGTCCAATGCCGCCAAGTTCTCGCCCCCGGGTACGGGATTCATCCAACTCCATCTCGAAGGCGCGGACGCGGGTTGGCGGGTGAGTGTCACCGACAATGGCCCAGGCATCCCGGAAGCCGAACTGGAGCGGGTGTTCGAGAAGTTCCACCAAGCCAGCGCCGTCGGCAACAAACCCCTGGGCACCGGCCTGGGGCTACCCATCTGCAAGCAGATCATTGAGTACTTCGATGGTCGCATCTGGGCCGAAGTCGCCCCCGGAGGGGGCGCGCGCCTCGTTTTCGAGTTACCTTTGGGACAAAGAGCCCCCGGCGGGAAGGCCGAATCCAAATGATGTCAACTACTCACTACAGGTCAAGAACCCGGCATGAGCAAGCGAGTCCTGATCGTCGATGACGAGCCCAACATCGTCATCTCTCTGGAATTCCTCATGAAGCGCGAGGGCTTCACGGTGGAGGTGGCGCGGGATGGCGAAGAGGGCCTGACCGCCATCCGGGAGCGGCATCCCGACCTGGTGGTCCTCGACGTGATGATGCCCAAGCGCAACGGTTTCGAGGTTCTGGAGGCGGTACGCGCCGACCCGGCCCTGGCCGGGGTGCGCATCCTCATGCTCACCGCCAAGGGCCGCCCGGCCGAGAGCAAGAAGGGGCTGGAACTCGGCGCCGATGCCTACATGTCCAAGCCCTTCTCCACGCGGGAACTGGTGGAGAAGGCCAAGTCCCTGCTGGCCGAGGCAGCCTGAGCACCATGAGCGAATCCACTTTGCAAGAACCCCCCGGCGCCTCCGGTCAGGCCATGGGGCTGGGTCTGGAGGCTGGCGATCAGGCCCCTCTGCGTGCCCTGGCGAGCAGGTCGCCGCTGGTGATGCCTCCCTCCGCGACCCTGCGCGAGGTGCTCTACGCCATCAGCCAGGGCCGGGAGGACGCCGTGGTGGTCGCCGACGAGGCCAGCCGCCTGCCCCTCGGCCTGGTGACCCTGCGCGAACTCCTGCACGTCATCACCTTCGAGGGTGGCGACCTGGATGCCCCGGTGGCTGCCTACATGACCGGCGCCCCCCTGACGGTAGTGGCCGACTCCCCCACCCATCGCGCCAAGGTCCTCATGGCCAAGAAAGGCGTGGGCCATATCCTGCTGGTAGAACCGGATGGCCGTTTCTGCGGCCTGATCCACCAGGCCGATCTCCTGGGGCTGCGCGCCGGCGGGGCCGAGGTCCTCATCGCCGCCATCGCCGCCGCCCGTGACCTCAAGGCCATGGTGCTCGTCGCCGACAAGGTGCGCCGGCGGGGCGCGGACCTCTTCAACGCCGGCATGGGCGTTGAGGCCATCTGCCAGTGGATGTCGGGCCTCAACGACCTCATCGGCATGCGCGTCATTGAATTGATCGAGGATGAATTCGACCTGCCGGCGGTACCCTGGTGCTGGCTCCTGTTCGGCTCCGAGGGCCGGCTGGAGCAGACCTTTACCACCGATCAGGACAACGGCCTGGCCTTCGAGCCCAGCAATCCCGAGGACACCGAGGCGCTGCGCGCCGCTTTCCTGCCCTTTGCCCAGGCCGTCAATGACGCCCTGCATTACTGTGGGTTCGAGCGTTGTTGCGGCGATGTCATGGCCGGCAACCCGGATTGGTGCTTGAGCGCCGCTGAATGGAAGGCCCGTTTTTCGAGCTGGCTGCGGGTGCCGGACCCCGAGGCCCTGCTGCACGGCACCATCTTCTTCGACTTTCGGCCCCTCTATGGCCGCTATGAACTGGCCGACCGGCTGCGGGCCTGGCTGCTGGCCAAGGCTCCGGAGCATCCCCTCTTTCTGCGCGCCCTCGCCGAACAGGCCCTGGAGGTGGGACCGCCCCTCGGCTGGGCCGGCCAGTTCACCTATGACCGCAATCGCGACTTTCCCCACACCATCGATCTCAAGCTCTTTGGGACCCGCCTCTTTGTCGATGCCGCCCGCATCTGGGGCCTGGCCAAGGGCATCTGGGCCACCAACACCGCCGATCGCCTGCGCGCCGTGGGTATCGCCCCAGGAAGATCCACCGCGGACATCGCTGCCGAGGTCGAGGCCTTTCATCTGGTGCAGCGTTTCCGCATCCGCCAGCAATTGGCCACCCCGGACCGCGCCGCCGCCAACCGCGTGGATCCCGCCGGCCTCAATGAACTCCACCGGCTCATGCTCAAGGAGGCCCTGAAACAGGCCAAGAAGCTGCAATTGCGGCTGCGGCAGGAATACGGGCTTTGACCCCAGCCGCCGGTTTCAGAACCCCGGCAGCGCCCGCAGGAAGAAGGTCTTGAGATAGGCCGTCTCCGGGATGGCGGGGTGGATGGGGTGGTCCGGTCCCTGGCCTCCCGTCTCCAGCAGTTGCAGGCTGACGTTGGCGCGGCGCGCGCCCTGCTGGATGGTCCGCAGAAACTCGTCGCGACCCAGATGGAAGGAGCAGGAGGAGGTCACCAGCAAGCCGCCGGGCTCCAGCACCTCCAGGCCGAGGCGATTGAGACGCTGATAGGCCTGCATGCCCTCGCGCTCGTCCTTGCGGCGCTTGATGAAGGCCGGCGGGTCGAGCATGACCAGGTCGAAGCGCTCCCCCTGTTCTTTCAGCAGGCGCAACACCTCGAAGGCGTCACCCTGCAAACCCGTGATCCGGTCCAACAGGCCGTTGCGGTCGGCATTCTCGCCCACCCCCTCCAGCGCCGCCGCCGAGCTATCGACGCAGACGACCTCCTCGGCACCCAGGCTGGCCGCCCGCAGCCCCCAGGCACCGACGTAGCTGCATACATCCAGGGCGCGCCGCGGCGGACCAAAACGGGCCAGGCGGCCGCGATTTTCCGCCTGGTCGAAGAACCAGCCGGTCTTTTGGCCCGTCAGCGGCGACACCAGAAAGCGGTTGCCGTGCTC
>JBFZDM010000119.1:0-5556 GCA_041307365.1 Chromatiaceae bacterium
ATCACGGTGGGACAGCTCTCAAAGGTTGACGCCGGTTTTGAAACCGGAGGGCGGAAGGCAGGATGCGCGGGGCTAGGCCGGAAGGACCGGGCAGTATAGCCGATCCAGCCCGGGACGGGGCGGGCAAGAGGCGCCATCCCGGCCTGGCCCGCCAGGATTGCCGCTTTGTCGCCTGGCGGAACCAGGGGCGACGCCCATGCCCCGTGGGGGTACAAGCACCCATCCTTTGTGCACATACCCCAGGCTCACGGCCGACAGGGCCCTGGCCAAGGACTCAAGCTCAGACGGTAATCGGAGTAGATTTTCAACTTACTGAAATATCTATGTAATTCTTGCTGTTCAGAAATTAATCAAAGAGACAGCCAGCTAGCAATGGCGCGGCTTGGCGGCTCTTGCCCAAGTCTTGCGCACAGACTTATCCACAGGACCTGTGGGCAAGGGGGCGAAGACTAGGTGGGTGAAGGAGTTGCGGTGAAATCTTGGGCAAACTGAGTGGAGAAATGGAGCCAACATGGATTGCGCCCTCGCCCGGAAGAGATTAAGAAATTCGGAATATTTTGATAATCCAGAAATTCCGAATCTGCGCTAGGGCTTGCAAGCAAGGCGCAAAGAGGTCACGATGAGCGTCTCGCGTCTTGCCTTCGGGTTCTCTTGAGCACTGGGGGCAAGGGCGGCGGCCTGGCACCGAGGACCGTCGCGGCGCGGCCTTGTCTCGCGCCCCTTGGCGCGGCGGCGATGAACCAATAAAAATCCGCCGGGGAGGACCCGGGATTCGGTGCCAAGTTAGAGCCATGACGTCCGCCCCGCGCGGGCGCGATCACCCGACTGAACCCGGAAGCCGTACCCCATGACCCCCGCCGATCTCAAACACGTCCGCGACCATATCGCCTCGCGCATCATCGGTCAGCAAAGTTTCATCGACAGCATGCTCATCTGTCTGCTGAGCGACGGCCATCTGCTGGTGGAGGGCATGCCGGGCCTGGCCAAGACCACGGCGGTCAAGGCCCTGGCCGAGTCCCTGGAAGGCGACTTTCACCGCGTCCAGTTTACGCCCGATCTGCTGCCCTCGGACCTCATCGGTACCGACATCTACCGGCACGAGAAGGGCGAGTTCGAGTTCCGGCCAGGCCCCCTCTTTCACAACATCCTACTCGCCGACGAGGTCAACCGGGCCCCGGCCAAGGTGCAGTCCGCCCTGCTGGAGGCCATGGCGGAGCAGCAGATCACGGTGGGCCAGCGCACCTATCCTCTGCCCAAGCTTTTCATGGTGCTGGCGACCCAAAATCCGGTCGAGCAGGAGGGCACCTATCACCTGCCCGAGGCGCAACTGGACCGCTTCCTCATGGAGGCGGTGGTCGATTACCCGAGCCGCGACGAGGAACTCAAGATTCTCGAACTCGACCAGGCCCAGCAGAAGACAATCCACCGGCCGCCGGTCAAGCGGCTGTCCCAGGCGGAACTCTTCGCCATGAGGCGGGACGTGGCCGGCCTCTACCTGGACCCCAAGCTCAATAGCTACATCGTCGATGTGGTTCAAGCGACCCGCAATCCCAAGGTCTATGACTCGGACCTGGCGCGTTGGTGCCGCTTCGGCGCCTCGCCCCGCGCCAGCATAGCCCTGGCCCGGTGCGCCCGCGCCCGCGCCTGGCTCAACGGCGATCCCTTCGTCGCCCCCCATCACATCCAGGCCGTGGCCCCGGAGATCCTGCGCCATCGCCTGCTGCTCACCTTCGAGGCGGAGGCGGAGGGCATTACCACGGATGACTTCATCTCCCGCCTGCTCAATCTGGTCGCCATTCCCTGAGTGCAAGAGAGTGGTCAAGGCGCGGGAGACTGAGCAGGGTGCAGGGAAAGGGTCTTTCCCCTGTCCCCTTCCTACTCCCAGTCATGACCGCATCCGCCACGCATTGAAGGGTCCGCAGTAAATGAGCCTCTATCCCCGCCTCGACGACCTGCTGGAGCTGCGCCACCAGGCTCATGCCCTGGGCCTGCCGTCGCACCACCTGGTCAATTCCTCCTTCGCCGGACTCTATGCCTCCGTGTTTCGCGGCGCCGGGGTCAACTTCGAGGAGGTGCGTGAGTACCGCGAGGGTGACGACATCCGCTACATGGACTGGAAGGTGACGGCCCGCATCAACGAGCCTCATCTCAAGGTGTTCCGTGAGGAGCGGGAGCGCGCGGTGGTGCTGTGCGTGGACAAGGGGCCCCACATGAGCTTCGGCACCCGCGGCACCTTCAAGTCGGTGCAGGCCGCACGGGCGGCGGCCCTTATCGGCTGGGCGGCGAGCCGGCTCAACGACCGCGTCGGCGGCCTGGTCTTCGGCGACCCCGTGGCGGGGCTCCAGCACTTCCGGCCCGCGCGGGGGCGGCGCGCCCTGTGGCAACTGCTGCGGGCCCTCACCGTCCCCGGTGCCACCAAGGAAGCCTCGGCCGACTGCCTGGGCATGGCCCTGCGGCGCGCCACCAGCGGCATCCCCACCGGCTCCCTGGTGTTCGTCATCGCCGACCTCAACCGGGAACCCCTAGAGCTGGAGGCCATCCTCGGCACCCTCACCCAGCGCAACGCCGTGGCCCTGATCCCGGTGGATGACCCGGCAGACTGGGCGATCCCGGCCATGGGGGTAATGACCTTCACCGCTCCCGACGGCGGCCTCATCGAAATCGACACGGACGACCCCCAGGCGCGCCTCGACTATGGGGAAACCTGGCGGGAGCGCCGCGCCATGCTGAGGGCCATGACCTTCCGCCTCAACCTGACCCTGCTGCCCATCCGCACCGACGAGGAGATCCACCTGAGCCTCATCCATCATCTGCGGCAGCGCGCGCGGGCGCGGGCGGTCTGAGCCATGATCCCCACAGCCCCATCCGTGGAGAGCCTGCTCCGCGACATCCGTGGCCTGGACCCGGTGTCCTGGTGGCCGCCGGGGCCCGGCTGGTGGCTGCTGACCGGAGCCCTCCTGATCCTGCTCTATCTTGCCTGGCGCTGGCGTGCCAGCCTGCGGCTGCGCATTCCCCCCATCCCGGTCCTGCGTATCGGCGACTGGCGCTGGGACGCCGCCCGCCAGCTCCGCGCCCTGCGCCAGCGCGCGGCTACCCAAGACGCCAAGGCCACCGCCGGCGAGCTGTCGGAACTCCTGCGACGCATCGCCATGGCTCGGCTGGGGCGGGACGCCTGCGCCGGTCTCACCGGCGAGGCCTGGCTGGCCTGGCTGGGTGAGCAGGACCCCAATCACTTCGACTGGCCCCGCCAGGGCCGTCCCCTGCTGGGGTTGCCCTATGCCCCTCCCCACCGGACCGGCCAGCCCCACCCGGACGCCGCCACGCCCTGGCCGGTACTTATCGATGCCGCCTATGGCTGGGTCAAGCAGGAGGCACGGCGCCGTGTTTGATTTTCACTGGCCCTGGGCCGGACTCATGCTGCCCCTGCCCTTGCTGACGCCCTGGCTGCGTGCCCGCTTCTGGCCCCCGGCGAACCCGGCGGCGGAGCCCCTGGAGGGCCAGCGCCTGACCCTGCTCCATCCCCACCTGGAACGTCTCCAGACTGCCTATCAGACCCGGCGGCCCCGGCGCCCCCTCGCGGGCTGGGCCCAATTGGCCCTGCTGTGGCTGCTGTGGCTGGCCCTGGTGCTGGTCATGATGCGGCCCCAGTGGCTCACCCCCTATACCGAGGCGGTGACGCCGGGTTACGACCTCATGCTGGCAGTGGACGCCTCCCATTCCATGGAGGCCCTGGACTTCAGTGCCCAGGGCGTGCCCATCAACCGCATGGCCGTGGTCAAGGGGGTGCTGGGGCGCTTCATCGAGGGGCGCACCGGAGACAGGATCGGCCTCATCGTCTTCGGCAGTCAGGCCTTCGTCCTCTCGCCCCTGTCCCTTGACCGGCGGGCGGCACGCCAACTGCTGGAGGGCATGGAGGCCAACATGGCCGGGCCGGGCACCGCCTTGGGAGACGCCATCGCCCTGGGGGCCAAAAAGCTGCGGGAACGCCCGGAGGGCTCGCGGGTGATGATCCTGGTCGCCGATGGCGACAACTCCGCCGGCGGCTTCGCCCCCGAGGAGGGTGCGGCCCTGGCCCGCGCCTTCGGCGCCCGCATCCATGTCATCGGCGTCGGCAGCGAGGACAAGTCCATCCCTATCCCGGAGGAGGGCGAGATCCGCTACCGGGAGGACCTGACCATGAACGAGGTCACCCTGCGGGCCATCGCCGACGCCTCCGGCGGCGCCTACTTCCGCGCCACCGACACCCGCGCCCTGGAGGAGATCTCCCGGCGCATCGACGAACTGGAGAAGACGGAGGCCGAGACCCGCACCGTCTTCCTGCCCGAGCCCCTCTACCGCTGGCCCCTGGGGCTGGCCATGGCCGCCCTGCTGGGGCTGGGCCTCTTCCCCGAGGGGCGCCAGCGGATAGCGCGGAGGGCCGCCCGTGACTGAGGCTGGTTTCCATTTCTCCCAGGCCGCTTGGGGCTGGGCCCTGCTCATTCCCCTCCCCGTGGCCTTCTGGCTTTGGCGCAGCGCCACGCGCGCGGCCCGGGGGCCGGTGCATCGTTACGCCGATGCCCACCTGCTGCCACATCTCACCGGCACGCGGGAACTCGCCAGCCGGGAGCGCTTGGGGCGCTTCCTGCTCTGGTCCCTGTTATGGACCCTGCTGGTGGCGGCCATGGCTGGGCCGCGCTGGGACTATGGAGACGCCCGGCTCTTCCATCCTGGCAACCATATGCTGATCCTGCTGGATATCTCCCGTTCCATGCAAGTGGGGGACACGGCACCCAGCCGGCTGGCGCGGGCACGCCAGGAGGTGCAGGATCTGATCCAACAAAACCGCCAGGTCCGTCTGGGCCTGATCGCCTTCGCCTCCCTGCCCCAGGTCCTGGCGCCCATCACCGAGGACAGCCAGACCCTGCTCAACGTCCTGCCAGCCCTGTCCACCGACCTGACCCCATACCAGGGCAGCCGTCTGCTGGGGGCCCTGGAAAAGGCCGAAAATCTGTTCGCGGGCTTGCCGGCGGAGAGCGCCCGCGCCATCCTGCTGATCAGCGATGGAGACTTCGACGAGCCGGGGCTACCCGAGCGGGCGCGAGAACTGGCGGCCCTGGGCATCCGCCTGCACGCCCTGGGCATCGGCAGCGAGGCGGGGGGGCCTGTGCCGGGAAAGGGGGGTGGTTGGCTGGCGGGGCCGGGGGGCCAGGCGGTGGTGTCCCGTCTGGAAGAAGATCAGCTCAAGGCCTTGGCGGCCGCCGGCGGCGGTATCTATCGCCGCGCCGACTATCGCGAGGATGATACCGCCGCCTTGCTCAAGGCCGCCGCCGTCGCCCGCCTGCCCGCCGAGGCCGGCGACGAACGCACCCGGGTGTGGAACGAGCGCTTCTACCTGCCCGTGCTGCTGGTGATGCTCCTGCTGCTGCCCCGCTTTCGGCGCCCCCTTGGCGGGAGGTCCCAGCCATGAAGGCCCGCAAAAAAGGGGTCAGTACCCTTTTTCCCTACCTCCTCCCTATGACGGCACACTTTTCGCTTGGACATAGAGATCTGCCCCCTTTCACTGCAAAAAACGCAAAA
>JBFZDM010000131.1:0-7452 GCA_041307365.1 Chromatiaceae bacterium
AATTTCAATGCAGACCTCGTGCCAACCACAAGATGTACCCAAAAGACAACGCATTCCGCCATTGATGCCATTTTGCCACAGATAACTAGTATCAATTTGGTGCAAAACGGGTAGGAGAGGGGGCCCGTAGCGCACCATTATGATGCGCATAGCCGATGGGGCCGGGCGCGGGGTGGCGGGCTATAATTCGCGCCACGGACATCTTCCGCATCGGCACCCATACCCCATCGGCCCCATCAGCCCCAGGTAACCCCATGTTGGATCCCAAGCATCTCGACGACCTTACCCGGCGCCTGACCGGCAGCCTGCCCAAGGGACTCCAGGCCCTGCAGCAAGACCTTGAGCGCAATCTCCGCGCCGGCCTGGAGGCCGGGCTCGGCAAGCTGGATCTGGTGACACGGGAGGAATTCGACGTCCAAAGCGCCGTCCTGGCGCGCACCCGCGCCAAGCTGGACCGGCTGGAGGCCCAGGTGGCGGAGCTGGAGCGGTTGCTGAAGCCAGGCGCCACCGCTCCTTGAACAAGGCCTTTCTGGCCTGTTCGGACAAACCAGGCCGGCCTTCCCACCCTTGAGCCTTTGCATCCTCAACAGCCGCGCCCGCGAGGGTATCCAGGCCCCGGCGGTGACGGTCGAGGTCCAGTTAGGCGGCGGCCTGCCCGCCATGAATATCGTCGGCCTGCCGGAGCTGGCGGTGCGGGAGAGCAAGGACCGGGTGCGCGGTGCCCTCATCAATGGCCGTTTTCAGTTTCCCGCCGGGCGCGTCACCGTCAATCTGGCGCCGGCGGACCTACCCAAGGAGGGCGGGCGCTTTGACCTGCCCATCGCCCTGGGGGTACTGGGGGCTTCGGGCCAGATTCGCGTCAACGGACTCATGGAGCTGGAATTTCTGGGCGAACTGGCCCTCTCGGGCGCCCTGCGGCCTGTTCAGGGCGTTTTGCCGGCGGCCCTGGCGGCCCGCGCCGTTGGCCGTGCCCTGGTCCTGCCGCGCCAGAATGCCGCCGAGGCCGGGCTGGTGAAGGGCCTGCGCGTCCACCCCGCCGATCACCTCCTGGCGGTCTGTGCCCACCTCAATGGCGAGGCCCCGCTGCCCACCTACCTCCCGGAGGAAATGCACCCGGTGGCGACCCAGTATCCGGATCTGGCCGAGGTGCGCGGCCAACCCCAGGCCAAGCGCGCCCTGGAGATCGCCGCCGCCGGGGGGCATAGCCTGCTTTTCCTCGGGCCACCAGGCACTGGCAAATCGATGCTCGCCAGCCGTCTGCCGGGCCTGCTGCCGCGCCTGAGCGAGGACGAGGCCCTCCAGGCCGCCGCCATCCGCTCCGTCGGTGGCCTGGAACCCTTCGACCCGGCGCGCTGGCGGGAGCGGCCCTATCGCTCGCCCCACCACACCGCCTCCGGCATCGCCCTGGTGGGTGGCGGGAGCAATCCTCGCCCTGGCGAGATCTCCCTGGCCCACCTGGGCGTCCTTTTTCTGGACGAACTGCCGGAGTTCGACCGGCGGGTGCTGGAGGTCCTGCGGGAGCCCCTGGAATCCGGACGCATCCACATCTCCCGCGCCGCGCGCCAGGCTGAATTTCCAGCCCGCTTCCAACTCATCGCCGCCATGAACCCCTGCCCCTGTGGCTACCTCGGCGATCCGGCGGGACGCTGCCGCTGCACCAGTGACCAGGTGGCCCGCTACCGCGCGCGTATCTCGGGGCCTCTGCTGGACCGGATCGATCTGCATGTGGAGGTACCCCGACTGCGGCCGGAGGAGTTGAGCAACCCCGCCAGCGCCAGCCTGGAAACCAGCGCCCAGGTGCGCGCCCGGGTGGAGGAGGCCCGCGCCCGCCAGCTCGCCCGTCACCACAAGCCCAACCAGGCCCTGGAGCCGCGGGAGGTCGATCTTCATTGCAGCTTAAACGAGGCCGGCCGGCGGCTGATGACCCAGGCCATGGCACGCCTGGGACTGTCCGCTCGCGCCTATCACCGGGTACTGAAGGTGGCGCGCACCATCGCCGATCTCGCCGGCCGCGAGGCCATCGAGCCTACCCACCTCGGCGAGGCCATCGGCTACCGGCGGCTGGACCGCAATCCCCAAGGCTAGGTCACCCGAGATGCTGCAACTCCGTCAAGTTGATCTGCGCCGGGGCCCCCGCCTCTTGCTGGAAGCGGCGGACCTCAGCATCTATCCCGGCCAGAAGGTGGGCCTGGTGGGGGCCAACGGCTGCGGCAAGTCGAGCCTCTTCGCCCTCATCCAGGGTGAGTTGCATCCAGACGCCGGCGAGGTCCTGGTCCCCCCGGCCTGGGAGATCGCCCACGTCGCCCAACAGACCCCGAGCGGTGACCAGCCCGCCATCGAGCTGGTCATGGATGGGGACCGCGAGCTACGCCAGGTCCAGCGTGATCTGGCCGCGGCGGAGGTGGCGGGGGATGGCCTGCGCCAGGGCGAACTCCACGCCCGCCTGGAGGCCATCGGTGGCTATGCGGCCGAGAGCCGGGCCGCCCGCCTGCTGCACGGCCTGGGCTTCAACCCCGGTGAGGAGCGCCGCCCCGTGGATAGCTGGTCCGGCGGCTGGCGCCGGCGCCTGGGCCTGGCGCGCACCCTCATGGGCCGTTCTGATCTGCTGCTGCTCGACGAGCCCACCAACCACCTGGACCTGGACGCGGTCATCTGGCTGGAGGCCTGGCTGCGCGCCTACCCCGGCACCCTCCTGTTGATTTCCCATGACCGCGACTTCCTGGATGCCATCGTTCGCCAGGTGGCCCACATCGAGCAGGGGCGGCTCAACTTCTACACCGGCAACTACAGCGCCTTCGAGGCCCTCCGCGCCGAGCGCCTGAGCCAGCGCCAGGCCGCCTTCGTCCGCCAGCAGCAGGAGATCGCCCGCATCCAGGGCTTCGTCGAACGCTTCCGCGCCAAGGCCACCAAGGCGCGCCAGGCCCAAAGCCGCCTCAAGGCTTTGGAGCGCATGGAGCGCATTGCCCCGGCCCATGTCGATACCCCCTTCCATTTCGCCTTGCGTGCCCCGCCGAGCCTGCCGCGCCCCCTGTTATCCCTGGAGGAGGGCCAAGCCGGCTATGGCGAGATGCTGGTGTTGGATAAGGTACGCCTGAGCCTGGAGCCGGGCGATCGTATCGGCCTGCTCGGGCCCAACGGTGCCGGTAAATCCACCCTCATCAAGGTCCTGGCGGGCCAGTTGCCCCTCTTGGGCGGCCAGGAACGGCAGGCCCAGGGGCTGCGGGTCGGCTACTTCGCCCAGCACCAGATGGACCAGCTCCGCCCGGACGACAGCCCGCTCAAGCACATGCAGCGCCTCGCCCCAGAGGCGACGGAACAGGTCCTGCGCGACTACCTGGGCGGCTTCGACTTCGCTGGCGACAAGGCCCTGGAGCCCGTCGCCCCCTTCTCCGGCGGCGAAAAGGCGCGCCTGGCCCTGGCCCTGGTCATCTGGGGGCGTCCCAACCTGCTACTCCTGGACGAGCCCACCAACCACCTCGACCTGGAGATGCGCGAGGCCCTGAGCGAGGCCCTGCAGGAGTTCGAGGGCGCCCTGGTGGTCGTCTCCCACGACCGCCACCTGCTGCGGGTCACCGTCGATCAGCTCCTGCTGGTGGACGACGGCCGCGTCGCCCCCTTCGATGGCGACCTGGACGACTACCCCGCCTGGCTCCTGGGCCGCCAGGCCCGCGCCGAGGCGGCGGCGGGCGGCGGCAATGCCACCGAACCGGCCGCGGAGACCTCCGCCACCGCCCGCATGGATCAGCGCCGCCTGGTGGCCGTGGAGCGAAAGCGACTCCAGCCCTTGCGCCAGCGCCTGCACAGGCTGGAGAGCCAGCTCGACCAGCTCGCCACCCGCCGCGCCGCCCTGGAGGCCGACCTCGCCGACGCCGGCCTCTACGAGGCCGAGGGCAAGCCCCGCCTGCTCAAGCTGCTGGCGGATAAACAGCGTATTGACGTGGAGCAGGAAGTGGTCGAGGCCGGTTGGCTGGAGGCAAGCGAGGCACTGGAGGAAGCCATCATCCCCTAGTGGCTGTGCGCCTGGCGCGCCTCTACGAAGCGTTCCCTTTGACCTGCCCAAGGTGCGGGGCCGCGATGCGGATCATCGCCTTCTTCACCGAGGCGGTGGACGTAGGGGCCATCCTGGAACCCATCGGCGAGCCCGCCACCCCGCCCCACATCGCCCAGGCGCGGGGGCCGCCGGAGTGGTACGAAGACTCCACGGCGGACGCCAGCGATGCCGAGGCGTGCCCTTAGGCGATCCCCTCGCCCAGCCAGAGCCGGAGTACGAGTACGATCAAGGGGTGTCCTGGTAGCGGCCCGTCTCGGGTTGCCGCACAGGTAGTTGCCGTGCGCGAGAACCCCTCCCTCTTCCTACCGCGAAAACCACCTTCATTGCCTCCCGACAGGCTCCCGACAGGCCGATTTCAGGCCGATTTCGGCGTCCCGTTCACCCTTCAGAGGTCAGACAGGTTTAAACCGAGCCTTGGCTGCGCCCCCGAACAGGGAGGATACTTCGACGTAGGCGGTTGGATTTCCTACCCTTTGTCGATTGTCGCCCGCATCGCCGAACTGCATAACGCGCGCATCGAACTCGCCGACGGCATTGGCCAGCCGGGGTTGATCGTGCGGGTAACATTTACCCGCTTGGTGGTTTGCTTAAGTTGTTCTTAAGCTTTCTGGCGTAGCCTCCATCCTTGAACAAATCGCCAGGAAATCCCCGCCGTCATGACCTCTCTCAGCTTGCTGCTTTGGATCGTTCTCGGCATCGCTTTGCAGGTCGGGCTGTTCTTGGGCATCAGTTTCTGGCAGCACTGGCAGTCCTACAGCCGGCTCAAGCACGGACAGCCCGAAGCAATCAAATCGATACCCCCGGTCAATCCGTCAGAGGAAGAAGTCGCTGGCTGGTCAGGGTTTCGCCCCTTCAAGGTTGCCCGACGCGTTATCGAAGACCCTGCAGGGCAAATCTGCTCGTTCTACCTGGAACCCGAGGATAGGCAGGCACTTCCGTCATACAAGCCCGGCCAGTTCCTGACCTTCCGTTTGGACATTCCCAAGGCCGACGGCAGCGGCATCGAGCAGGTCACCCGCTGCTACTCCCTGTCGGATGCCCCTCAGTCCGACCATTATCGTGTTTCGATCAAGCGGGTACCGCCCCCGCCGAGGAGCGACCTTCCCCCGGGCCGCTCCTCGAACTTCTTCCACGACCATGTTCAGGTCGGTACGACACTTCAAGTCCGAGCTCCTTCGGGGCATTTCACTCTCGAACCGGGCAGCAGCCCCATCGTCCTGATCGCTGGCGGTATCGGCATCACGCCCATGCTCAGCATGCTCAACTGGTGTCATTCGCAGCAAGCCGAGCGCGAAGTCTGGTTCTTCTACGGCGTGCGCAACAGCAAGGAAACCGCTTTTGTAGCGCATCTGAGCGCAATCGCCGGGGCCAAACCCAACGTCCATCTGCGCTTGTGCTTCAGCGACCCGCTGCCGGAAGATCGACTGGGCGAGGACTTCCATCACCACGGGCGCGTGGATGTGAATCTGTTCCGTCTGGAACTGCCGCTGAAGCCCTACCACTACTACATCTGTGGGCCCACGCCGATGATGGAAACACTGGTGGCGGCGCTGGAGGACTGGGGCGTGCCGGATTCGCATATCCACTTCGAAGCCTTCGGTCCCGCATCGATCAAGCGTCGCAAAGCGGAGACTGCCGCTACCGAAAGCGCCATTGCAGCCCATGCAAGCGACATCATGGTGACCTTCGCCAAATCAGGCAAACAGGCCCGGTGGTCAACGCAGGCGGGCTGCCTGCTTGAATTTGCCGAATCCCATGGGATTGCCATCGATTCGGGCTGCCGCGCCGGGGGCTGCGGCACCTGTCAGACCACCATAAGATCCGGTGAGGTGGCCTACCTGCAATCGCCAGACTACGACCCCGAAACCGGCACTTGCCTGATGTGCGTCTGTACCCCCAAAACGAACGTGACGCTGGAGGCCTGACATGACGACTCCTTCAACGGCATCGCTCTGGCGGAACCATATCCTGCCCTTCACGCTACTGGTAACCCTGCTCGGGGTGGCGACCGTTATCGGTGACTACTTGCTTCATCGACTCGACCTGGTCTGGGTGGGCCGCTATCTCGGCATTCCCGGCACTCTGCTGATCATCGGCTCGCTGATCTATTCCCTGCGCAAGCGGAAGTACATTACCTCGGGGAACGTCAAATCCTGGCTCAGCATGCATGAAATCGGCACCTGGCTCGGCTCCTTGATGGTGCTGATCCATGCGGGCATCCATTTCAACGCAATCCTCCCATGGCTGGCGACGATTGCCATGGGTATCAACGTCATCAGCGGCATGGTCGGCAAGATGCTGCTGGGACGTTCGCGCGAGCATGTGCAATCCCAGCGCGGGCATTACCAGTTGCGCGGCTTGTCCAAGGCTGAGGTCGAGCAGGCGGTGTTCTGGGAATCGGTGACCTTTGCCGCCATGGCCAGATGGCGCAAGGTGCACATCCCGATCTTTATCGCCTTTGCCGTGCTGGCGCTCGGGCACATCATCAGCATCTTCCTGTTCTGGGGGTGGCAATGAGCAAGACCCTCAAGTTCGTCCTGGCGGCCAACCTGATCGTCTTGGCCATCCTGACCTTTGTCTATCCCCATTTGATGGTCGGTCCCGGCAAACTGATTCCCGGCCACAGTCAGCTCGAAACGGATTGTTTTGCCTGCCACGCACCGTTTCTTGGGACCACGACCGAACGCTGCATGACCTGTCACAAGCTTGAAGAGATTGGCAAGCTCACGACCCTTGGGCAGCCGATCAAGAAACCCCTGACCAACACGCCATTCCACCAGAAGCTCCTGAAGCAGGATTGCCTCGCGTGCCATAGCGATCATGCGGGCGTGAAACGCTTCCGCATCGAAGGCCGGTTCAACCACTCCTTGCTCCAGGCGGATGCCCGCAAGGAATGCCAGTCCTGCCACAAATCACCCAAAGATTCTCTTCATGAGGAGATCACCGGGAACTGCACCCAGTGCCATACCCAGGAGAAATGGCTACCCGCAACCTTCGATCACGACAAGTATTTCGTTCTGGATCGCGACCACAACGTGAAATGCGCAACTTGCCATGAGCGTAACGACTACAGCCGCTATACCTGCTACGGTTGCCATGAGCACACGCTCGAGAAGATCCGGCGCGAGCACATCGAAGAAGGGATTCGCGATTTCAAGAACTGCGTGGAATGCCACCGCAGCGCCGATGAGCACGACATCCGGATGCCGGGGCGCGGGCGAGAACGCGAAAAAGGGCACCGCAGGGACCGGGATGACGACTGAATTGGCAGGGATAGCTGACTTTGAAATGGCGATGTCTCCCCAGGCGTCAGGATAGAAGTCGCCTCGACCGAGGCGAGCGGCGCTGGTACTCCCCGGGGTCCGAGGCCGTGTCGAGCCTGACATTGAGAATACGCGGTA